>CAXNGF010000069.1:0-8438 GCA_964201905.1 Limnohabitans sp.
GCGCAGCGTGTGAATTTCTTGAGAGAACACGCCGGCCAAAGATCTGCTGGCACTGCGTGCAGCGGCACTGGTGGACGCATCAATCAAATCGGCAATGGCCTCGGCTTGGGCCAAATCAATTTTGTCATTGAGATAGGCGCGTTGTGTGAATTCGCCAGGTTGCGCCAAGCGAAGACCTTGAAGCAATTCATGGCCAGTTTGTGGGTCAAGCGACTGAGCCAACTCAATGCAACGGGTCAAGAGCAATTGCAAGACCACAGGACCACCATGTGCTTGCACCTCAAGGACATCTTCACCCGTATAAGAGTGAGGGCCTGGAAAGAAGATGGCCAGCCCCTGGTCGATGGGCTCGCCCTTGTCGTCGTTGAATGGCAGGTAATGCGCTTGCCGCGCCTGGAGGGGTTTGCCGCAAAAAGCTTCAGCCCAAGTTTTTAACTGCGGCCCTGAAACTCGCACGATGCCCACTGCGCCTCTGCCGGGGGCAGTTGCTATGGCAATGATGGGGTCTTGGTGGGGAGACAACATAGCAGTCATTAAAAATCTATTTGGCAAATTGAAAGGGCCGCATGAGCGGCCCTGTGCAGTTCAATTCAATGCAGTTCTATGTGGACTGCAGTTGAAAAGCGGGTGCTTAACTGAATTTTGGCAGATTGAACTGCGGCGGTACACCCATTCTGGTGTTGATGACCCATTGCTGTGCAATGGACAAAATGTTGTTGGTAATCCAGTAGAGCACCAAGCCCGAGGGGAAAAAGAAGAACATCACGCTGAACACCAAAGGCATGATCCACATCAACTTGGCTTGCATGGGGTCGGGTGGCGCAGGGTTGAGCGCGGTTTGCAGCATTGTGGACAGCGTCATGACCACGGGCAAGATGAAGTAGGGGTCGGGTGCTGACAAGTCGTGAATCCAGCCAACCCAAGGCGCATTGCGCATTTCAACGGATGACAACAACACCCAATAAAGCGCAATGAACACGGGGATTTGAACCATGATGGGGAAGCAACCGCCCATGGGGTTGACTTTCTCTTCGCGGTAAATGCGCATCATCTCCTGTTGCATTTGCTGCGGGTTGTCTTTTAGACGCTCGCGCATTTCCATGATTTTGGGATTGATGGCTTTCATCTTGGCCATGCTGGAATAGGCTTTGGCGTTGAGCCAATAGAAAGCCAACTTGAGCAAGAACACCAGAGCCACAATGGCCCAGCCCCAGTTTTGCAAGAATCCAAACAAACGATCGAGCAACCAATAAAGCGGTTTTGCCAAGACCGTTAACCAGCCGTAGTCTTTGACCAACTCCAAGCCAGGCGCTAAAGCTTCTAGCATCTTCTCTTCTTGAGGTCCAACAAACAAGGTGGTATCAAGGGTTTTAGATTGGCCAGGTGCCACTTCGTTAAAGGGTGTGATCATGCCAACAGAATACAAATTGGCATCTACTTTGCGCACGAAGTTTTCACGCGGCGTATTGGCGGGCAAGACCCAGGCTGATGCAAAGTAGTGTTGAACCATGGCCACATAACCTTGCTGAGTGGTTTTCTCGAAGTCAGCTTTGTTTTTCTCAATGTCGGTGAATTCGATCTTCTGATATTTTTTGGCGTCTGTGTAAATGGCAGGACCTGTGAAGGTGGAGTAAAAGGCAGACTCGCCATCGGGCTTGTTGCCATCCCTGACGAGTTGAACGTACAACTGAGGCGCAGCAGGGGCGGTGCCTGTGTTAACCACCTGGTGTGCCACTTTCAGAGCATAACTGCCCCGAGTCAAGGTGTAGGTTTTGACCAATTTCAAGCCGCCGATGTCGGCAGATTCAAACTTCAGGGTCAACTCATTTTGGCCTTCTTTGAGCTCACGTTCGCCGGTGAACTGCATCGGTGTTTTGTGCGAAGCAAAAGGGCCACCAATCAAGCCTGTTTGCGCAACATAGACGCGCGCTTTGCTTTCGTCCAACAAAATGAAAGATTTCTGGTTGTCTAAAAGATCGCCATATTTTAAAAACTCTGAGTGCAGCAGCGAGCCACCTTCTGTGTCAAATCTGAGCTTCAGGACATCGGTTTTGACTTCAATGCTGTCGCGAGTGACGGCCGCAGCAGGCGCGGCAACGCCGGGCACTTGTGATGCGCTTGCAGTGTTAGGTGCCGAAATGGCGGCTGAGGTGCTGCTCTGTGATGCCGTGGGCACATCGGCCGGTGTCGCATTGGACACAACCGGTTTTTCAGCCGTGGCGACAACGGGCTTTGGGAAGAACGTGGCTTTGTTGCCGTTGTAAACCTGCCATTGGTCCCAGAGAAGAACCATTGAGAAGCCAAAAATGACCCATAAAAAGGTGCGGCGGATATCGTTCATGAAGACTTCTTCGAAGAGGGGTGAGTTAACGGGTGATGCAATAAACGCGAAAGCCACTTGGGTGCTTGTTCGGGCACCGGGTCGTGACCACCATTGCACCACGGTTGGCAACGGGCTATGCGTTTGAGGGTGAGATAACTGCCAGCCCCAGCGCCATGTTGCTTTAAAGCATCTAAGGCATAAATGGAGCACGTGGGCTCAAACCGACATGCCGATCCTAACCAAGGGCTGAGAAAAAGGCGATAACCTTTCACAATGCCGATCAATAGTTTCTGAATCATGGCTGTTTGGCTGCACGTTCGAACAACTGCTCAAGTTCAAGCCGGACAGCTTGTTTGAGAAGCGTAGATGAGGCGCTGATGAACTGTTGTCGATCAAAGCCTGAGCGCAAACGGACGACATGGGCGGCACACGGCAAGCGAACCTCAAACTTAGCGCTGATGGCATAGATTTGACGTTTAATGGTATTGCGGGTGACTGCACGTCGGGCCCAGCGCTTGGGGATCATGGCACCTAGCCAAACATCTTGCGGGTGGAACAAAGGGGCGTGTGTTGTACCGACCGGAGGGGCTGCCACTGGAGGACCAGATTCAGTCAAGCTAAGACGATGCAGTGCGAAATGTGGGGTGCGAGAGACCGTGCCGCCAGCAAGGGCAGCTTGGAATTGAGGGCGGGTTTTTAATCGCTGCACACCACTGCTGAGTCATGGGATGGCCCGATAAACAAGTCAATAGACCAAGTCAATCAAGCCATCAGATCAAACAAGGCGCAATGACCAGGCTTAAGCGGCCAAGCGTTTACGGCCTTTGGCGCGTCGTGCATTGATCACGGCACGGCCACCGCGTGTTTTCATGCGGACCAAAAAGCCGTGTGTACGTGCGCGGCGTGTTTTAGAGGGTTGATAAGTGCGTTTCATTTTGAGTCAGATATTTTTGGGGGAAACCGGCGATTATCGCAAACTTTCTGGGGGCTGGCAAACCCTGGCCAGTATTTGCCTTGAAAATATCGATGGACCCGTCTGAAAATTCTGGTTTATGATGGGGCAACCCGTCCGACGTGCATGTGGATAAACTCTTGATAAAGTTACTTTTGAGTCCAATGAAACAACCATCTGTCCACACCCTAGGCGCCTGCCAATGAGCAACGGACAGCACCCCTCGGACGCAGACGAAGCCGGCCAAGCGCTCTGGCAAGTGTGCCTAGACGAGTTGGCGCAGGAGATCCCTGAGCAGCAGTTCAACACGTGGATCAAGCCGCTGACCGCGCAGGTTTCAGATGACTTCTCGAAGGTCACTTTGTTTGTGGCCAACCGTTTCAAATTAGATTGGATACGAGCTCAATACAGCGCCAAATTGGCCGACGTCTTGTCCAGATTGCATGGTCAGAAAATTCAAATAGAGTTAGCACTTACTACCAGAGAAGCGCAAGGAAAAACTGCATTTTCAATGGCAAAGGCTGCACTAGAGGCGCGGCCCGACGCAGTCGATGCCCCTGACGAAACGCCCCCTGATGGCCATCGCCATCGCTTGAATACCGCGCTCACTTTTGACACCCTCGTCGAGGGTTCGGCCAACCGCATGGCGCGCGCTGCGGCCATGCATGTGGCCACCATGCCCGGCCATCTTTACAACCCCCTGTTCATCTACGGCGGTGTGGGCTTGGGTAAGACCCACTTGGTGCATGCGGTGGGCAACAAACTGCTGGCCGATAGGCCCGACGCCAAAGTTCTCTACATTCACGCTGAGCAGTTTGTGTCAGATGTGGTTAAAGCGTACCAACGTAAAACATTTGACGAGTTCAAGCACCGATATCACTCGCTTGATTTACTGTTGATTGACGATGTTCAGTTCTTTGCCAACAAAGACCGCACTCAAGAAGAATTTTTCAACGCCTTTGAAGCCTTGCTGGCCAAAAAATCGCACATTGTGATGACCAGCGACACCTACCCCAAAGGCTTGGCTGACATTCATGAGCGGCTGGTGTCCCGATTTGATTCGGGCCTCACGGTGGCCATTGAGCCGCCTGAGCTTGAAATGCGGGTGGCCATTTTGATCAACAAGGCCATCAGTGAAGGCAGTGTCATGCCCGAAGAGGTGGCCTTCTTTGTGGCCAAGAACGTGCGTTCTAACGTGCGTGAACTGGAAGGCGCATTGCGCAAAATCTTGGCGTATTCGCGTTTTAACCAGAAAGAAATTTCCATCCAACTGGCACGCGAAGCCCTGCGCGACCTGCTGTCCATTCAAAACCGCCAAATCAGCGTCGAGAACATTCAAAAAACAGTGGCCGATTACTACAAAATCAAGGTCGCCGACATGTACTCCAAAAAGCGCCCAGCCAGCATTGCCCGGCCGCGCCAAATTGCGATGTACTTGGCCAAAGAGCTGACCCAAAAGAGCTTGCCCGAAATTGGTGAGTTGTTTGGCGGACGCGATCACACCACGGTGTTGCACGCAGTGCGAAAAATCAGCGCAGAACGCCAGCAACTGACCGAGCTAAACCAACAATTGCACGTTTTGGAGCAAACCCTCAAGGGCTAAGTTTCGGGTGGGCGGCCGAGCCCCCCTAAAGAATGCTGAATTAAGCCGTCAAAAGCTCAATTTGGGGCTAAAAATCAGCGAAAATCGAGGGGCGCCCTAAATCCAAATCGGGGCCCCCTAAAACAGAGGAAGACATGATCGTACTGAAGGCCACCCAAGACAAATTGCTGTCGGTTTTGCAATCCGTTTCTGGCATTGTGGAACGTCGTCATACATTGCCTGTTTTGGCCAATGTGTTGATTCGCAAAACTGGTAAAGCACTGCAGTTGACCACCAGCGATCTGGAAATTCAAATTCGCACCACCGCCGAAATGGACGGGGATGCCGGTGACTTCACCACCACGGTGGGCGCGCGCAAACTGATCGACATTTTGCGCACCATGCCTTCCGATCAAACCGTCAGTTTGGAATCGAGTCAAAGCAAATTGATTTTGAAGGGTGGCAAATCCAAATTCACATTGCAGACATTGCCCGCGGAAGATTTTCCACTGGTGCAAGAAGCCGCCAGTTTTGGCCCCGTGTTCAGCGTGCCGCAAAAAACCTTGAAGCAACTGCTCAGTCAAGTGTCTTTTGCCATGGCCGTGCACGACATTCGTTACTACCTCAACGGCATTTTGTTTGTGGCCGAAGGCAAGCAGTTGTCATTGGTCTCCACCGATGGCCACCGCTTGGCATTTGCCTCGGCTACTTTGGACACCGATGTGCCCAACAAACAAGAAGTTATTTTGCCGCGCAAAACCGTGCTCGAAATGCAGCGCTTGCTAAGCGATGCAGAGGGCGCGATTGACATGCAGTTTGCCAACAATCAAGCCAAGTTCAGTTTTGGCGGCATGGAGTTTGTGACCAAACTCGTTGAAGGCAAGTTCCCCGATTACAACCGCGTCATTCCCAAAGGCCATCGCAACAACCTTACGCTGGGCCGTCAAGCCTTGTTGTCTTGCTTGCAGCGCACCGCCATTTTGACCAGCGACAAATTCAAAGGTGTTCGTTTGAATTTGGACCCCGGCACTTTGCGTGTGGCGTCAACCAACGCCGAGCAAGAAGAAGCCGTGGACGAACTCGACATTGACTATGCTGGCGACAGCATTGAAATTGGCTTCAACGTCACCTACATCATCGATGTGCTGACCAACATGGGCCAAGACATGGTGCGCATTGATTTGGCCGATGCCAACAGCTCGGCACTCATCACCATCCCAGAACACGACCAGTTCAAATATGTGGTGATGCCCATGCGCATTTAAGGCCAGAGCCAATTGAAGGTGAATAAAAACACCCTGACCAGAGCCTTTCGAAACCCGCGTTGATTCGCGGGTTTCGGCCATTCGAGAGATTGAGAAAAGAAAAAATGACTGAAGAAAACAACCCCACCGCAGAAGAATTCACCACGCTGCAACCCACCATCGATACCAATCAAGCGGGTGCCTCTGAGGGTTATGGCGAGGGCTCCATCCAAATTTTGGAAGGCTTAGAAGCCGTTCGCAAGCGCCCCGGCATGTACATCGGCGATACGTCTGACGGTACAGGCTTGCACCATCTGGTATTCGAGGTGGTCGACAACTCCATTGACGAATCATTGGCCGGCCACTGCGATGACATCGTGGTCACCATCCACTCAGACAACTCCATCAGCGTGACCGACAACGGACGCGGTATTCCCACAGGCGTGAAGATGGACGACAAGCACGAGCCCAAGCGCTCAGCGTCTGAAATTGCGCTCACTGAATTGCACGCTGGCGGTAAATTCAATCAGAACAGTTACAAGGTGTCGGGCGGTTTGCACGGTGTGGGCGTGAGCTGCGTCAACGCGCTCAGCAAGTGGTTGCGGCTCACGGTTCGCCGCGAAGGCAAAGTTCATCAAATTGAATTTGCCAAAGGTTTTGTGCAAAACCGTTTGCTTGAAATGGTCGACGGTGTTGAAGTGTCTCCCATGAAAGTCACAGGCGCCACTGAAAAGCGCGGCACCGAAGTTCACTTCTTGCCCGACACCGATATCTTCACGCAGAACCACGATTTTCATTACGAAATTTTGGCCAAACGTTTGCGCGAACTCAGCTTCTTGAACAACGGCGTTCGAATTCGTTTGAAAGACGAGCGCACTGGCAAGGAAGACGATTTCTCTGGCGCGGGTGGCGTCAAAGGCTTTGTTGACTTCATCAACGCCAACAAAAAAGTTTTGCACCCCAATGCCTTCATTGCTTTGGGTGAGCGTCCCGCCGATTCGTACGGCGGCATTCCTGGCACCAGCATTGGTGTGGAAGTGGCCATGCAGTGGAACGATGGCTACAACGAAAACGTTTTGTGCTTCACCAACAACATTCCTCAGCGCGATGGCGGCACCCACCTCACAGGTTTGCGCGCCGCCATGACGCGTGTCATTGGCAAGTACATTGAGAAAAACGAAATTGCCAAAAAGCAAAAAGTCGAAGTCAGCGGCGACGACATGCGCGAAGGTTTGTGCTGCGTCTTAAGCGTGAAAGTGCCTGAGCCTAAATTCTCAAGCCAGACCAAAGACAAGCTGGTGTCCAGCGAAGTGCGCGCACCCGTGGAAGACATTGTGGCCAAAGCATTGGGCGACTTTTTAGAAGAGCGCCCCAACGACGCCAAAATTCTGTGCGGCAAAATTGTCGAAGCAGCGCGCGCTCGTGAAGCCGCGCGCAAAGCGCGCGAAATGACACGTCGTAAGGGCGTGCTTGACGGCATGGGCTTGCCTGGCAAGTTGGCCGACTGCCAAGAAAAAGATCCTGCACTTTGCGAAATTTACATCGTAGAGGGCGACTCTGCCGGCGGCTCTGCCAAGCAGGGCCGTGACCGTAAATTCCAAGCCATTTTGCCGCTGCGCGGCAAGATCTTGAACGTTGAAAAAGCGCGTTACGAAAAGTTGCTCACCAGCACTGAAATTGTCACGCTCATCACAGCACTTGGCACCGGCATTGGCAAGGTCACCGCAGAATCTGGCAAGAGCGGCACCGACGACTTCAACGTCGACAAATTGCGCTACCACCGTATCATCATCATGACCGACGCCGACGTCGACGGCGCGCACATTCGCACCTTGCTGCTCACCTTCTTCTACCGTCAGATGCCTGACTTGGTCGAGCGTGGCCACATCTACATTGCACAGCCGCCACTTTACAAAGTAAAGGCCGGCAAAGAAGAGTTGTATTTGAAAGATGCGCCCGCACTCGACACTTTCTTGTTGCGAATCGCTTTGAAAGACGCCAGCATTGCAACTGGCGGTGCTTCTCCGCAAGTCCTCAGCGGCGACACACTCGAGTCCTTGGCTCGCAAGCACCAAGTGGCCGAAGCAGTCATTCAGCGTTTGTCCAACTTCATGGACGCCGAAGCATTGCGCGCCATTGCCGACGGCGTGTCGCTCAACTTGGACAACTTAGACCTCGCTGCTGAATGCGCTCCCGCGTTGCAAGCCAAATTGCGCGAACTCAATACCACTGGCATTCCTGCCGAAGTGAGCGCTGAGTTTGACGTGCGCACCGACAAGCCATTGCTGCGCATCAGCCGCCGGCATCACGGCAACATCAAGAGCAGCGTCATTACGC
>CAXNGF010000070.1:0-8399 GCA_964201905.1 Limnohabitans sp.
CATCTGCCTACAGTTTGCACATTGACTTTGCGCGCTTTGCCAAAGTAGCCAAAGATGTAGGCGCTATTTTCTTGGTCGACATGGCGCACTATGCGGGCCTCATTGCCGCTGGCGTCTACCCAAACCCTGTGCCCCACGCAGACGTGGTCACCTCCACCACACACAAAAGCTTGCGTGGCCCACGCGGTGGCATCATTTTGATGAAGGCCGTGCATGAAAAAGCCATCAACAGCGCTATTTTTCCTGGCCTGCAAGGCGGCCCGCTCATGCACGTGATTGCGGCCAAGGCAGTTGCTTTTAAAGAAGCCATGGCACCCGACTTCAAAGCTTACCAACAACAAGTCATCAAGAACGCTCAAATTGTGGCCGAAACACTCACGCAACGTGGTCTGCGCATTGTGAGTGGTGGCACGCAAAGCCATGTGATGTTGGTTGATTTGCGTCCCAAAGGCATTACCGGCAAAGAAGCTGAAGCCGTGTTGGGTCATGCACACATGACCATCAACAAAAACGCCATTCCAAACGACCCCGAGAAACCCATGGTCACCAGCGGCGTGCGCATTGGCACACCCGCCATGACCACCCGTGGCTTCATGGACGAAGAGGCGCGCATGACTGCCAATCTCATTGCCGATGTACTAGACAACCCCCGCGATCCTGCCAACATTGAAGCTGTTCGCGCCAAGGTCAATGCCTTAACCGCTCGGTTCCCTGTTTACAAATGAAGTGCCCCTTCTGCAGCCACAACGACACCCAAGTGGTGGAAACACGTCTGGCTGAAGATGGCGATCTGATTCGCCGCCGCCGTCAATGTGCGGCGTGCGAAAAGCGCTTTACGACCTACGAGCGGCCAGAAGTGAACTTCCCGGCCATTGTCAAAAAAGATGGCAGACGCATCGAATACGAACGTGTGAAATTGCGCGGCAGTATGAACTTGGCTCTGCGCAAACGCCCCGTAAGCATAGAACAAGTTGATTCCGCCATTGAACGCATTGAAGAAAAGTTGCTGAACTTAGCCCAACGCGAAGTGGCTTCCAACAAAATTGGCGAGCTTGTCATGCGCGAATTGAAGAAGCTCGACAAAGTGGCCTACGTTCGATTTGCCAGCGTATACCGAAGCTTTGAAGACATTGATGACTTCAAGTTGCTGGTTGACGAAGTGAGCAAATAAATTCAAGGGCAGATGGCAATCTGCCCTTTGTCTAAACGGGCACGACCCACTGCATTCACGACCAGCAACCAGCCCTCCTTGGCCTTTGCGTCGCGCTCACAAATGGTAATAGTTCCTGCTTGAAAAGCACCATTCAATGACAAGCTGCGGCCACTTGCACCAAACGAAACAAACCGACTGACAGTGTTGTTGCCCGTAGCCGAAACTTGAGGGCTGATGCGCAATCGTTGCTTGATCAGGTCCTCTCCCTCATCCCCCCCAGCGTTGCTATTGGCGTCTTCAAACACCAGCCAACCGTGATGCCAAGCTGTGGCGCTGCCATTGGCAGCGCAGCGCGTTGGCAATGCGGCTTGCGCGGCTGTATCGATGGTGGCAACACACAGGGTGACGCGTCGCTCTCGGCGCAAGGCTTCGGTTCTGGCACTGAGTACATCGCTCAGCAATTCTTCAGAAACTGCTTGAAGCTTTGCCCTGTTTTGCAAACCATTGAATGAGAAAGCAACTGTGCTGCACAGCACCGCCAAAATAAACAGCATGAACAGCGTTTCGATCAAACTGTAGCCCTCAGCGTTTAAATTGAAATTCATACTCAGATCATCAATGCGTGGCGCATCAAAGCGCTTACATTCGGCCCCATTTTCAAGTCGCTGCAAGTCAATGCCATTGAAATCTTCAGCTTGTAGTTCATGCTCTGTTCATGAACATGACAATTGAATCGCAAAGGGCCTTCTATCCCACAGCAGGCTTTACCCTCATTGAGTCACTTGTCAGCATTGCACTCATTGGCACACTGATGGGTATTGCCTTGCCGCAGCTTGAGTTGCAATGGCAAAAAACAAGGCGGCAAGATGCCCAAAACTCGCTCATGCAATTGCATCTGCGCCAATTGCAATGGCGAGGCTTGCATGCCCAATATGCCAGCTCTTTGAGTGAGCTCAATTGGGCAGGCTCACACTCTGTTTCAAAGCATTACCTGTTGAGTCTTCAAAGCAGCAATGCAAAAGGCTATGTTCTGCATGCTACAGCCGTTGGCCTGCAAAGTCGTGATACGGCTTGCAGCAGCATGAGCCTGCACATTTCTGAAAATGCCAAAGTCCTTCAAACCAGCAATGCGTCTTTTTTGAGCGACGCCGCAAGTTGTTGGAAATGGTGAATCTATTGGTTGGAATAGCCTTGGGCTTGAGTGTGCTAAGTGCCGCTGTGTTTTGGGTCAATTTTCAATGGGCCCACGATCGAGATATTTTAAAAAGGAGCCATGCACAACAAGAAACCCGCGCCTTATTGGACACCTTGGTTCACGATATTCGACGAGCCAATTTTCACAACAGCGCCAGCACACTCAACTCGTCACAAGACCCTCTTTGTCCTAGCCAGTTTTGTGGCGAGCAAGAAGACTTCTCTGTCATACCCCAACAAATTTTGTTCAGCATTGATCGCAACGAAAACGGCTTAAAAGAAAACAACGAGTGCAGTGGATTTCGCTTCAATGCCAATCAAATTCAAACCAAAACTTCATGCCAACCCGTGGTCTGGACTACGCTCACACAACTCAAACATTTGGAAATATTAGGACTTGAATTGCGCTTGCAATGCAATCAGTCTTGGCAAAACCAAAGTGTCCATTTACTGATTGAAATTCGCACTCAAATTCCATCAGAAAAAATCCCTCTCACTTGGCAGCGCGGGGTAAGACTTCGCAATTCCGCTGCCGCATCGCGCATTGCTGCAGCAGATTGCACAGGCACTGCCTCATGAATCAACACAGCGGAATGGCCAGCCTTTGGAGCGCAATTTGTCTGGTATTCATCACCAGCTTGCTCGGCTTTATCACGCTGCGGTCTGTCATGTCAGAAACTCGAGGAAGTCAGATGCAATTGTTTGCTGCACAAGCCTTGGCCAGCAGCGAATCTCTTCTTGAGACCGCCATTGCGCAAATAGACAGTGTCTATTCGGGCCAAGACATTGCCATTGACTCTGCCTTTTGGCGCAACGCAAGCAACAGCCAATGTCCTGCCAATCTGACATCACCCCAATGGCAATGTTTAAAGTGGTCAGGACCAGAAGTTGGCACCTTTGTGCATCCCATCTCAGCATTGGCGTGGCCAGAATCGATCGACGTCTCAAATTCTTTTGTGCTGTTCGCGCGCGATGTCAAACTGGCGCCTCACAAAATCAAAATCACAGTCCAAATTAGCCTGGGTGCTGCGCAGGCAGGCTTTGGTAGTCGCGCGACGGTTCAACAAAGCCTTTACATCCCCATCAGTGCGCCCTTTACACCGCCCAATTTGGAGCCCGCCCCCAGGCCGCCCTTAACCGATTGCATGCCCATCGAATGGCGCAAACTGTTTGGCAACATCACACCGCTTCAACTCAAGGCCATTTCAACAGCCCAATTGCAAAATGGATTAACCGCCCTTTCACTTCCCAGCCGATCCGTTTATTGGATTGACAGTCCACTCACTTGGACACAAAGTTTGGGCACGCAAAGTGCACCAGTTGTTTTGATTTTTTCAGCTGTTGCTTGTGCCGTTCAGTGCCCCCAAATAGCCAATCAAGCTGCCATCACAGGCGTTGTCTATTTTCAAAGCGCTAACGCATGTCAAAACCCAGTCGCACTTTACACACTCAACACCGAGGCTTATCACCATGAGTGGCCTCTTGGCATCGACGCTACAAGGGTTCAGCGAGTTTCAAGCTCTTGGAAAAATGCAGGTTTCTAGGTATGCCATTCAATGACTTTCAGCATCACTCTAAATCAGGCTTTACCGTGCTAGAAGCCGTATTTGCCAGTGCCATCTTGGCACTCGGTCTGTCTGGGGCCATTCAATTCAGCATGGCCAGCATGGCTGCCAATCAAAACCAAAGAAATTTGGATCTGGCTAGTGGCTTGGCTCAAGACCTTGCAGAATGCTGGCAAGTGCCAACTGCCTTTTGCGTTTCGCAATTTCAGAACTCAAACGATACGGTTGCACTTATCTCTGAAGCGGGCATCCAATTTGAAAGAAACTGGAACATCACAAGCATTTCCAATCAAAATACAGATCCCAACATGCTTCAAAGTTTGCAAGTCAGCGTGAAATGGCCCAACCAAGACAAGCTTCAAGGCTCCATTGAGTTGAGTTGGCAAATAAGGCGCGCCAGCACCCCCTCTTGGGTTGGCCTTTAACATGTCGTATCCTTGGCATCATCGAACAAAACCACAGAACCCCATGACAGCCAGCCCCTTTATGCTGAAAGCGCTGAACATCGCCTCACAAGCCATGCGCATCACATCGCCCAATCCAAGGGTTGGCTGCGTCATCGTGAACAGTCAAGGGCAAGTTTTGGGTCAAGGACATACCCAAAAGACGGGAGGCTCTCATGCTGAGATGGTGGCCTTGCAAGATGCCGCCAGCCAAGGCAACAGCGTTGAAGGTGCTACCGTCTACGTGACGCTTGAACCCTGCGCTCACCATGGCCGAACAGGCCCCTGCTGCGACGCCCTCATCCATGCCAAAGTTGGCAAGGTGGTGGCTGCCATGGCCGACCCCAACCCCTTGGTAGCGGGCCAAGGCTTGAGTCGCTTGAAAGCTGCCGGTATTGAGGTTGAAGTCGGTGATGGCTTGTATCAGGCAGAACAACAAAACCTTGGTTTTTTAAGCCGCATGAAACGTCACAAACCTTGGGTGCGCCTGAAAATAGCGGCCTCTTTAGATGGCCAAACTTCCCTTCTCAATGGCCAAAGTCAATGGATCACGGGCCCAGACGCTCGCGCAGATGGTCATGCCTGGCGCGCCCGTGCCTGCGCCATTCTCACTGGCATCGGCACAGTACTCCAAGACGATCCCCTGTTAGATCTTCGGCTTTGCGCCGACTTAAGTGATGCCCCCCGAATGCCGCACTTGGTGATTGTGGACAGCCAATTAGAAACGCCACCCTTGGCGAAGCTGTTTCAACACACCCAGCCTGGCGCACTCACACCCAGACAAATTTGGATTTACGCGGCCAAAGACCATCTTGAAAAAAGGACAGCCTTAGAGGCCATGGGTGCCCACATTACGGTGCTGCCCAATAAACAGGGCAAAGTAGATCTGCCAGCCCTCATGTCAGATTTGGCCAAGCGGGAAGTGAATGAATTGCATGTCGAAGCAGGCCACAAACTCAATGGCTCGCTCATACGAGAAGCTTGCGTTGACGAGTTCTTGGTTTACCTGGCCCCCAAGCTTTTGGGCATGGGCCAGGGCATGGCGAGCTGGGGCCCTTTGGAAGACTTGTCACAGGGCCTGTCACTCGAATTCACAGAAACACAGTTAATCGGTAAAGATTTGCGGGTTTTAGCCAGGGTCACGGCCTAAATTGGCCCAATCCCTGCGAAAATACCTGCCATGTTTACCGGAATCATCACCGGCGTGTGGCGTATCGCCGCCCTTCACGACCTGGGTAGCTCTTTAAGCCATGGCAAGCGACTCACTATCGAGGTACCCGCCGGGTACCTGGACGATGTTGGCTTGGGTGACAGCATTGCCATCAACGGCGCCTGCATGACCGTCACTTCATTCGACTTAGCAACCCAACAGTTCAGCATTGATATTTCTGCCGAGTCTCTCGACAAAACTTGCGGCCTCGACAAACTTGGCAAAAAAGTAAACTTAGAAAAAGCCTTGCGTGCGCACGATCGTTTGGGTGGCCACATCGTGTCGGGCCATGTAGATGGCATAGGCCATGTGACTCATTTTGTGCAGGTTGGCGAAAGTTGGGAACTGCGAATTCAAGCACCTGTTGGCATGGGCAAATACTTGGCCTACAAAGGCTCGATCACGGTCAATGGCGTCAGCCTCACTGTGAACAAAGTGGCAGATTCTTTGAGCGGGTGTGAGTTCAGCATTAACCTCATCCCCCACACGGTGGAAAACACTGCGCTGGGCGCATTGCAAAAAGACAGCGCTGTGAATTTAGAAATAGATTTGATTGCACGTTATGTTGAGCGCATGCTCAGCAACGACGCATCGGCCAACACTGCGGCATCGGCTTTTTCTGCCGGTGCGCCATCTTGAAAGAAGTGACATGACGACGAATTCTGGCCGTCCCTTGACGCCTGTAAAAATTTCATCTGTAGAAGACATCGTCGCAGACTTGCGCGCAGGGCGTATCGTGATCATGGTGGATGACGAAGACCGTGAGAACGAGGGCGATTTGCTCATTGCTTCCGATCATGTGACAGCCGAAGCTATTAATTTCATGGCCCGATATGGTCGCGGTCTCATTTGCCTCACCCTGACGCGTGAACGCTGTGAGCACTTGAAATTACCCCCTATGGCCTCAAGCAACGGCACGGTATACAGCACAGCTTTCACCGTTTCGATTGAAGCCGCCGAAGGCGTGACCACCGGTATTTCTGCCGCTGACCGCGCTTTGACGGTCAAAGCCGCCGTGGCCGCCAATGCAACCGCCAATGACTTGGTTCAGCCAGGCCACATCTTCCCATTGCAAGCCGTAGAGGGCGGCGTACTTATGCGTGCCGGTCATACTGAAGCTGGTTGCGACCTGGGCACGATGGCCGGTTGCAGTCCGTCTTCTGTAATTTGCGAAATCATGAAAGACGACGGCACGATGGCCCGCTTGCCCGATCTGCAAATTTTCGCAGCCGAGCACGGTCTCAAAATTGGCACCATTGCCGACCTCATTGAATACCGCAACAGAACCGAGTCCTTGGTTGAAAAAGTCGGCACGCGTGTGTTGCAAACTGCGCACGGTGAATTCACGGCTCACGCTTTCAAAGACAAGCCCAGCCAATCTTTGCACTTGGCCCTGGTCAAAGGTAAATGGAATCCTGATGCAGAAGTGCCGGTTCGCGTGCATGAGCCTTTGTCAGTCTTTGATGTGCTTGAAGTTGGTCGCAGCATGCATTCATGGAGCTTGGAAAACAGCTTGAACTACATTAACAAGCAAGGCCATGGTGTGGCGGTGTTGCTCAATTGCGGTGAAAGTGCAGAACAATTGCTCGCGCAGTTTGAAGGCCGCGCTCGCTCTGCTCAAGCACCCAACAAAAGCAAAATGGATTTGCGCACCTACGGCGTGGGCGTGCAAATTGTGCGCGAATGCGGCGTTCACAAAATGAAACTCATGGGCCAACCCCGACGCATGCCCAGCATGGCGGGTTATGGCCTTGAAATTACCGGTTACATCCCTAAGGAATAAATATGCAAGGCGCAGACAAAGGTATAGAACAAGAATTAGATGGTTTGGGTCTGCACATCGGCATCGTGCAAGCACGCTTCAACGAAGATATCACCAATGCCTTGGCAGTGGCTTGTATTCGCGAATTGGAAGAACTTGGAGTTCATGACATCGACCATGTGCTGGTGCCTGGCGCATTAGAGATTCCCATTGCACTGCAAGCTATGGCTGAGCGCGGTGAATACGACGCGCTGGTGGCCTTAGGTTGTATCGTTCGCGGCGAAACCTATCACTTCGAATTGGTGGCCAATGAATCGGGTGCAGGCGTCAGCCGCATTGCGCTTGATTACAACGTGCCCATTGCCAACGCCATTTTGACCACCGAGAATTTAGAGCAAGCCATTGCACGTCAAACCGAAAAGGGCCGTGATGCCGCGCGGGTGGCTGTCGAAATGGCCATGCTCATGGAAGACCTGTCTGTGAACGAAGACGAATTGGACGATGAGGAATTGGCATGAGCGAGTTGCCGGAAAAAAGCAGCAAGCCCGCAGGTCGCAAACCTGGTAAATCTGCCAGCAAGTCTGCCCGCAGTCGAGCTCGTGAATTTGCGCTACAAGCCTTGTACCAAGTTTTGGTTGGCAAAAACGAAGCAGCAGACATTGATCTATTCACTCGCGATTTGTCTGGTTTTCACAAAGCAGACTCAGCGCATTACGACGCTCTTTTGTATGGCTGCTCTGAACAATCTGCTGAATTAGATCAACTCATTTTGCCTTTGCTAGATCGCAGCATGGCTGAGATTTCTCCGGTCGAACGTGCCGTCATGTGGATAGGTGTTTTTGAAATGAAACATTGCCTCGATGTACCTTGGCGTGTGAGCTTAAATGAATGCATTGAATTGGCAAAAGAATTTGGTGGCACCGATGGTCATAAATATGTGCACGCTGTTTTGGAAGGCCTCGCGCCTCAACTGCGAGCGCATGAAGTTCAAGCCGACCGCGAGGCAGGTCGCGCCCGCGCATGAAGCCCGTTTACCAATTTCCCATCAGAATTTACTGGGAAGACACCGATG
>CAXNGF010000071.1:0-8321 GCA_964201905.1 Limnohabitans sp.
CAACCTCGCCTGCTCGCACTTGTAAATTGACGCCAACCAAGTTCACGCCGAACTGATTTTCTTTTTCCAAAGTCAAATTGCGCGCTTCAAACAAAATGTCACCTGGCGTGCGATCTTGGTGCATCAAGGCGGGGGGTTCAGCACCGATCATCATGCGACTGAGCGAAGCATTGGACTCTTTCCTCGGATCGCAAACACCCGTGACTTCACCGGCCCGAAGAACTGTACAAGCAGAGCACAGTTCGCGAATTTCATGCAGCTTGTGGCTGATGTAAAGCAAGCTACAACCTTGACTGACCAATTTTTTCAAAACAACAAACAATTTGTCGACCGCTTGCGGTGTGAGCACAGATGTAGGCTCATCCAAAATGAGCAGCTTAGGCTCTGTAAGCAAGGCACGAATAATTTCAACCCGCTGCATTTCACCCACGCTCAAGGTATGAACTGGTCTTGCGGGGTCAATGTCAAGGCCATACTCTGCGGCCTTGGCGCTGATGCGCGCAGAAACTTGCGCCAGGGTTAATGAAGGATCTAAACCAAGCCAAACATTTTCAGCCACACTGAGCGTATCAAACAAACTAAAGTGCTGAAACACCATGCTGATACCCAAGGCTCGGGCTTGCTGTGGATTTCTAATTTGAACGACTTGGCCGTTGTATTGAATAGCGCCCTCATCTGGCTTGACTGCGCCATAGATGATTTTCATCAGAGTCGATTTGCCTGCGCCGTTCTCGCCTAAAACGGCATGCGCCTCGCCGGGTTTGACGGACAAAGAGACGGAGCGATTGGCCACCACACCAGGATAGCGCTTGGTGATGTTCGCAAGTGACAGGCGCAATGGCTCGATGGACTGCATGGGTTACTCAAAGTTCGACAAATTCTATCGAGCTTTGAACGCCTTAGCGTCCTCTTGAAGCGAATCTCGCTAAATACCCGCCAAAGACTGCAATCCGCTTGGATCTAGCAGGTTTAAAACTCGACCACCGCCACTGATCAGCTTGCGATCGCGCAAGTGCTTTAAGACCCTAGAGAAGGTCTCGGGCGCAATGCCCAGTTGCGCTGCGATCAAACGCTTTCGGTCTCGCAAGATCACGGCAAAACTGCCCTGTGCATCCGCAGGCTCTGCATGACGCAGAAGCCACTCGGCAAAACGTGCATCGGCGTCTTTGGCCAGTCGACTAACTGCCACTTCGATTTGCTGCCTTTGAGCCTTCGCCAAATCAAGTATCAGAGAATGCAAGGGTTCGGGTAAATTTTTCAAATGACTTCTAAACTGCCCCAGAGACATGCTTTGGATCGTGACCGAGCTTTCAGCCAAGACATCAACGGCATGCGGCAAGCCCAACATGGCCGCAGCAGCCTCCAACCAAAAGGGCCCCTCCACCGCACCCAATTGATGGACCAACACGCCGTCCTCGATCAAGCCAAAGGCCACCTTACCCGTAAGCAGGTGGATGGCCTTGTTGGCGGCCTGACCTCGACGCAACAAAACTGTGCCACAAGCTACTTTTTCTGCTTGGACAGGCGCATGGTTCAAAACACGATTCAACATGGCCTCGAATTTGCCAGAGCCTTGGCACGCCCGCGTTGACCCACATCAATACTTTGTCACAACACCAAAATGGCGCGAAAGTCATTCACATTGGTATGTGTTGGCCCTGAGAAAACCAAATCATTCAAGGCTTGAAAGTAGCCGTAGGCGTCATTGCACGCGAGATGCTCGTCCAAACTTAAGCCAGAGTACGCCCCTCTGACCAGCGTATCTGGGGTAACCAGCGCGCCAGCGTTGTCTTCGATGCCATCTATTCCGTCTGTGTCAGCTGCGAGGGCCCACACATTCTCTTGGCCCTGCAATGCTTGCGCCAGGCCCAAACAAAACTCTCCTGCTCTGCCGCCTCTCCCTTCGCGCTTTTTGGGATCATTTTTTGTAGCTCGAATGGTGACTGTGGTTTCGCCGCCGCTCAAAATAACACAGGGCTTGACAAAGGGGCCGTGGCCTTTGGCACTGGCACGCGCAAGCGCAGCATGGACCTTGCCCACCTCACGCGACTCACCTTCCATTTCATCACTCAAAATATAGGCACGCAGTCCTTTTGATTCTGCCAAGCTGGCAGCGGCCAATAAAGACTGTTGCGGTGTTGCAATGAGATGCACAGTGCTTCTATCAAAGGCTGCATCCCCTGGCTTGGGCGACTCCCAATTTGAATTCTGCAGTGCTGCGAGCACAGCGCTTGAGATTTCAATTTGATAGCGCTTCAAAATTTGAAGTGCATCGACACACGTCGTTGCATCGGGCACCGTGGGGCCACTGGCAATGACAGAGGGGTCGTCGCCTGGCACATCGCTGATGGCCAAGGTGACAACTTGTGCAGGCGCACAAGCGGCCGCCAAACGCCCGCCTTTGATGCGTGACAAATGCTTGCGAACGCAGTTCATTTCACCGATATTGGCGCCGCTTTTCAGCAAGGCCTGATTGATACTTTGTTTTTCAGCCAAGCTCAAGCCATCGGCTGGCAAGGTGAGCAAAGCAGAGCCTCCACCTGAAATGAGACACAACACCAAATCGTCCTGCGTGAGGCCATGGGTGAGCGACAAAATTTCTTCGGCCGCAGCCAAACCCGCCGCATCGGGCACAGGGTGTGATGCTTCCACAATTTTTAAACGCTCTGGTACCCCTTCTGGCCTGGCAGGGGTATGGCCGTAGCGCGTTACAACCATGCCAGACAAGGGCGCATCTGACGGCCACAAAGCTTCCACCGCGTGGGCCATGGCACCTGCTGCCTTGCCTGCGCCCAACACAAGGGTTCGGCCCTTGGGAAGCTTAGGCAAAAAAGCGGGCGTGTTGTGAAGCGGCAGCGCCCGCTGAACAGCCTGATCAAAAAGCTGTCGGAGGAAGGCTCGAGGATTTTGCTGAATATCGCTTTGCACGTCAGGATTAGAAGTCATGATGTCAGAGTGTAGTACCTGCCATGGTCACCCGCAATTTCTTCGTGCAAAATCATTCCCATGACCACCTTGCTCATTCACAACGCTCACACCCTAGCCACGCTTAACGATTCAGGCGATGAACTGCACAACGCTTCTGTCTTTGTCAGAGACAACTGCATTGAGGCCATCGGACCAGCGGCTCACTTGCAACACACAGCCGATCGCGTGATACAGGCCGAGCACCATGTGGTCATTCCAGGCATGGTCAACACGCACCATCACATGTCACAAAGCTTAACGCGCGCCATACCCGCTGTTCAAAACGCCGAACTTTTCAGCTGGCTCACAGGCCTTTATCCAATCTGGGCTGGCCTGCAACCCGACATGATTTACGCCAGCACCCAAACCGCCATGGCCGAATTGTTGTTGTCCGGCTGCACCACCAGCAGTGACCATTTGTACATCTACCCCAATGGCGTCAAACTAGACGATTGCATTGCGGCAGCCCAAGAAATTGGCATGCGCTTTGTGGCCACCCGCGGCAGCATGAGCGTAGGCCAATCCAAAGGCGGATTGCCACCCGATCGGGTGGTGGAGCAAGAAGATGCCATCCTAAAGGACACGCAGCGCTTAATTGAGCGCTATCACGACGCAGCGCATGGCGCTATGACGCAAGTGGCCGTGGCCCCTTGCTCGCCCTTCAGCGTCAGCCAAGACCTCATGCGTTTGTCGGCAGAGATGGCCAGACACTATGGTGTGAGGTTGCACACTCACTTGGCAGAAAATGACCATGACATCGCCTACAGCTTGGAAAAATTCAAGCGCACACCCACGCAATATGCGCAAGACTTGGGTTGGTTGGGACACGATGTGTGGCATGCCCACTGCGTTAAATTGGACGATGAAGGCATCTCGCTTTTTGCGGCCACCCGAACGGGCATTGCACATTGTCCCTGTAGCAACATGCGTTTGGCCAGTGGCATTGCGCCCATTCGAAAAATGCTTGAAGCGGGAGTGCCTGTGGGCTTGGGAGTTGACGGCAGCGCCAGCAACGATGCAGCCCACATGGTGAACGAAGCGCGCCAGGCCATGCTGTTGGCGCGTCTCAGAAAATCACTTGAAGGCCCGCAAGTCAATGCCGAGGGCAAAACCATTTTCGGCTGCGACACCGCACCCATGGAAATGACTGCGCGTGATGCGCTCAGGTTGGCCACACGGGGCGGCGCAGAAGTCTTAGGTCGAAAGGACATTGGCCAACTCAGCGTTGGATTTTGTGCAGACATGGCCTTGTTTGACCTGCGCAATTTGAGTTTTGCAGGCGGCGCTGTTCATGACGCCATTGGCAGCCTGATGCTGTGTGCCAGTGCGCCTGCCGCTTACACCGTGGTCAATGGCAGAGTGCTGGTCAGTGAAGGTCAGTTGGCCACTGTTGACCTTGGCAATGTGATTGAACGGCACAACAAGTTTGCCGTTCAACTGGCATCAGGTCATTGATCAACTTTGGCGCCAGCCAAATACCAACTGGCAACCCATTGTCTTTCTTCTGGTGTGATGCCTGTGGCATTGTTCATGGGCATCTGCTGAGTCACACTCACTTGCTGATAAACGTTTTGAGCATGCAACTTGATGCTTTCAGCCGTGTCCAAACGAACATTTTTCATTTGAACTTGCGCGCCATGGCAACTGAGGCAGCGCTGGTCTATAACTGATTTGACTTGCGCAAAAGTAGCAGCTTGTGAGGGCTCATTCTTGGCAACACTCTTTGCCCCCCAAGGTGCCATGGCCACAATGACAGCCACGATCAAAACCACACCAACGGCTGCAAAAGGCCAAGGATTGCGAGCCCGGCCTAAATGAAAGCCGTGACGTTGCACAAAAAATTGGCGAATCAAGGCACCCGCAAACATCATGACAAACAAAATAAGCCACCGCTGTGGGTGCGTGTACAAGAAGCTGTAGTGGTTGCTCAGCATGGCGAAAATAACAGGCAGCGTGAAGTAGGTGTTGTGCACACTGCGCTGCTTGCCGCGTTTGCCGTGAATGGCCAACGCCATAGCGTCGTACTTCTCGCCCGATGTCATGGCGGCTACCACTTTGCGTTGCCCAGGAATGATCCAGACAAACACATTGGCACTCATGGCCGTGGCAATCATGGCACCCACCAACAAAAATGCGGCTCTACCGGCAAACAATTGACAGGCCAGCCACGAGGCAAAGGCCACTACACACAGCATGAGTGTGGCCACAATTAATTCACCGTTTTTGCGAAATCCAAACAGGCGACATATGGCGTCGTAAATAAACCAAAAAACCACAAAGAAACTCAGAGCCGCCGTGATGGCTGCGGCAGGCGACCAATCCATGAGTGATTTGTCAATGAGGTAGGTGCTGGCATTCCACAAATATAAAACGGTGAACAAGGCAAAGCCGGTTAACCAAGAGGAATAACTTTCCCAATAAAACCAATGCAGTTTGGTATGGATTTTTTGAGGCGCCATCATGTACTTTTGAGGGTTGTAAAAACCACCCCCGTGTACAGCCCACATGGCGCCATCTACCCCTTTTTCTAGCAAGTCGGGGGAATTGGGTTTCAAAAGGTTGTTGTCTAAAAAAACAAAGTAAAAAGACGAACCAATCCATGCAATCACGGTAATCACATGGACCCACCGAAGTAGCAAATTAACCCAATCAAGCAAATACGCTTCCATCAATGAGGCTCCGAACTGTTTACCGAAGTGTATACAATTTTTAGACTTGCAATAGTTGGGCCGCTACGGCAACCGCAATCACTTCAGGCTCTTTGCCCTCAATGCCGGGCACCCCAATGGGGCAGGTCACTTGTTGGCACTCTGCTTCGGAAAAGCCACGCTCTGCAAGGCGCCGCTTAAAAGTAGCCCACTTGGTAGCACTGCCAATGAGGCCAATGTAGGGCAGATCTTTTTGATCTCGTTGGCGCTGCAAACATGCCGCAACCACATCCAAATCCTCGGCATGGCTGAAACTCATAATGAGAACGCGACTGTTCGTCACCAAATCGGCTACAGCGGCCTGCACCGGATTGGAGTGTTCACACACCACTTGGGGGGCCACATCGCTTGGAAAGATTTCGTCGCGACTGTCAATCCATCTCACATGGTATGGCAAGGGTGCCAAAACTTTGACCAAGGCCTTGCCCACATGACCACCGCCAAACAAGGCCAAAGGCTGGAATCTTTCGGCCGCTTGTACAGAAAAAATGGCCTGCAGGCGAACTTGGTCAGCCGCCGTGACGCGCTCAAATTTCAAAACCAAGGCACCACCACAACATTGCCCCAGACTAGGCCCAAGCGCAAATCTTTTCTCTAAAGGCAATTCAGGCGCAACAACAGACTCAAGCAAATAGCGCCTAGCCTGTGCGATGGCTTCAAATTCAAGGTGACCGCCGCCAATCGTACCCAAAAACTCATCGGTAAAAACAGCCATGACGGTGCCTGCACCCCGCGGCACCGAACCTTGGGCTTGTTGCACCGTGATCCAAATGGCTGGCATCTGCGCCAACTTCAATTTCAATTCTGAAAACCAATGCACCTGCTTCTACTTTCAATTCAATCCGATACAACCACACTGTACAGTGACAAAATGGCACATGTTGATTTAAAGGCCATAGACCAATGACTCATACCATCGCCCATTTTCTGAAAGCATTCCAATTGGCTTGTGCCGCATGCATTGGGGCTTTGTGGCTAACAGGTTGCAGTACACCGCCTCCGCTACCGCCTCAAACAATAACACCGCCACCTGCCCCCCTGCCTGCACCCGCGCCCGTCAAACCAGCGGTGCCCATTGCGCTTCCCTCTGAACCTGTCAAACCCCTGTTGCCTTCATCTGGTGCTAAAAATGCCCGTGAATACAGGGTAGATGCCGCAAAACATCTCTACAAGCTCAATGGTGCGCGCATTTTCAAAGGCCGGTTGCCGCCCATGCTTTACGCCGTGGGCGTTTTGGATGTTGAGGTTGACAAGCAAGGACAAGTGACACGCACTTACTGGGTCAGAGCGCCAAGCCATGCCCCCGAAGTGATGCGAGAAATTGAAAAAACCGTTCGCCAAGCAGCGCCCTATCCCGTCCCTGTCCACATGGCCAGGGTGGTGTACTCAGACGTTTGGCTTTGGCACGAGAGCGGTCGTTTTCAACTTGACACCCTCACAGAGGGACAAGACTGAAGTTCTAAACCGCCGCCTTGGCTTTTTCGCAGCTCATCAAAATTTTCTCTGGCGTAGCAGGCGCGCTCATGTGAACCACAGTTTGGTGATCGGCACTGGCACTGACTGCATCACGCAATGCAAAAAAAGTAGACAAGGCTAGCATTAAGGGGGGCTCACCCACTGCCTTTGAATTAAAGGGGGTTGGCTTCAGGTTGCTGCCGTCAAACAAAGTCACATTGAAGTGTTCAGGAATGTCGCCTGCCACTGGAATTTTGTAAGTGCTAGGCCCGTGCGTCAGGAACTTGCCCTTCTTGTCCCAAATGCACTCTTCCATGGTGAGCCAACCCATGCCTTGCACGTAGCCGCCTTCAATTTGGCCTTTGTCGATGGCAGGGTTGATGCTTTTGCCTGCGTCATGAACAATGTCGACTGCCTTAAGCCACCATTCGCCAGTGCGCGTGTCAATTTCGACTTCGCTCACTGAAGCACCATAGCAGTAGTAATAAAACGCATGGCCAGTAAGGGTTGCAAAGTCGTACTTAATTTCGGGCGTCATGTAGAAGCCCGCCACCGACAAGCCCACGCGGTCTAACCACGCTTGCTTGGCCACAGCCGTCCATTCAACCGACTTGCCGCCGCCATGAGCCATGTTGTTTGCAAAATTCACTTCAGTGTCTTTGCAAGCCAACATGTTGGCCGCCACTGGCGCCAAGCGAGCACGCATTTGCGCCGTGGCGTTCATGATGGCCGCACCATTGATGTCGGCACCGCTTGAGGCAGAAGTGGCAGATGCATTGGGCACCTTTTGTGTATCGGTGCCAGTCACGCGAACATAGGACAAGTCGATGCCCAAACCATCGGCACATACTTGCGCCATTTTGGTGTTAAGACCCTGGCCCATTTCAGTTCCGCCATGGTTCACACTCACAGAGCCGTCCATGTAAATGTTGAGCAAAGCGCCGCCTTGATTGAGCATGGTGGCCGTAAAGCTGATGCCAAACTTTAAGGGCACCAAAGCCAAGCCTCGCTTGCGGCGCTTGTTCACTTTGTTGAACGCATTGACACTTTCGCGGCGCTCGCGGTACTTGGCCTCTGAGGCCACTTGGGTGATGACCTTGTCGCCCACCCAGTCAGCAATGGTCTGACCATATTGCGTGACCATGGTGGCTGGGTTGCCAGACACAGCAGGGTCTTGGTAGATGTTGAGCA
>CAXNGF010000072.1:0-8320 GCA_964201905.1 Limnohabitans sp.
AACCAATTTGCCTTTGCCCTCGTCCCCCCACTGGGTTCCAACAACGACAACGTTACGTCCTTTGATCATGTTCATTTTGTTTTGTTTTCAATGGCTTTTACGATCCACTGCCCCGCGACCTCTAGGAGTTCACGATCACATTGGAATTCATCTATTTCACTTTCGTGTCCAGGCAAGTTGCACACCACAGTTTCACCGTGCATGCGCAACTGCGCAATGGCAGATCGCAGGTCTGGTCGTGTACCCCAAGGTGCCCTTATGACGGCTTTGAGACTGAGTTGAGGCACAACCCCCACCCATTGTTTCAGATCTAAACTGAAACCAACTGCTGGCCGATCACGGCCTTTTTCATGACCAAAAGCGGCGCCCACGCCATCGTAGCGCCCTCCTCGCACCACAGCATCACTGGCACCTTTGGCATAAATTGCAAAGCGCAAGCCACTGTAATAGGCATAGCCCCGGGCATCGGCCAAATCAAACTTGAAAGTCACTTGAGGCAGTTGTTCGCTCAACCACTTCAACTGCTCTATGGCCAACTTGATTTGAGGTTTGGCCGGTAATTTGTTCAGTGCTTGGGACAGAACTGAAGCATCACCGTAAAGCTCAATGAGATTCAGCAATGCAGCTTGAATGTCTTTGGGAAAGTGACTGGTTAAATCGGCCAAGGCAGAAGCATTTTTGCTGGCCAGCGCAGCAAAGACTTCGCCGCGCATGGATTCTGTCAGAGGCAAATCTTCAAGCAAACTGCTGACAATTCGAGCGTCGGCCAAATCAACCAAAACTTCGCCCATTTGCGCGGCACGCAAACAATCTAATGCCAGTTGCAAGACTTCAAGGTCAGCTTCTAAACCAGCATGGCCAAAGATTTCGGCACCCAACTGCAATGGCTCTCGCGTTGCGTGGGGTCGGTCAGGCTGGGTGTGAAGCACAGGGCCGCAATAGCAAAGCCGAGTGACCCCTTTGCGATTTAACAAATGGGCATCAATTCGGGCGACTTGGGGGGTGGTATCGGCTCTCAAACCCATCATTCGACCAGAAATTTGGTCAACCAATTTGAAAGTCTGGAGATCAAGCGCTTTGCCAGTTCCCGTTAGCAAGGACTCAATGTGCTCGAGCAATGGGGGAGACACCAACTCAAAGCCATAGCTTCGGGCTGTGTCTAAAAGCAATCTTCGGAGTTCTTCGATGTGCCTGGCTTCAGAGGGCAAGACATCAGCGATGTGATCCGGGAGGACCCAAGCGGACATGGAAATAGAGGGGGGCTGTTAATACAAGGATTTTACTGGCTCAAACAGCATCTAAATGAAGCACACCAAAAGAAAGAGTCCTAACAAAACAATGCTAAGACCGAAAAATCGAATTTGACCATCTTCTAGCTTTAAAAGCTGGGCAAACATTTCCCGCCACTTGGGCGGGGAAATGAGGGGCATAAGCCCCTCGAAAATCAGCACCAGCGAAATGGCCACCACGATTGAGGACCAGAAGCTCACTTATTTCTTCACAGCGGGAGCGGATTGGCTACCTGAAGAATTGCCTCTCATGGTTCTGAAGAAGTCTGAGCTACTTGGGTCTAGCACCATGACATCGCTCTTTTTAGCAAAACTGGCTTTGTAGGCATCAAGGCTTCTGTAAAACTGCGCAAACTGAGGGTCGCGGCCAAAGGACTCATTGTAGATTTTGGCAGCCTGTGAATCGCCCTGACCTTTTATTTTTTGAGCTTCGCGGTAAGCATTTGCGATGGTCACCTCGCGCTGGCGGTCGGCATCAGCACGGATTTTTTCTCCCTCTGCACCACCCGTAGAACGCAGCTCATTGGCAACGCGCTTACGCTCTGCCTCCATACGTCGATAAACCGACTCCGTGATGGCATCCACGTAGTCTGCTCGTGTAATTCGAACATCGACAACGTCAATGCCCCAAGGCTTTTCGCCACGCACTTTTTCAAGCACTTCGCGCTTGACGTCGTTCATCAGAATGTCTCGGCTCAAAGACAACAAGTCTTTTACCGTGCGTTTGTTGATTTCCTCTTGAAAAGCATTTCTAACCACGCGGTTCAATTGATTGGCACCGGACTTTTCATCCAAGCCAACATTGCGGATATAGGCCATTGGATCTGTAATGCGCCAGCGCACATACCAATCGATCACCACCCGTTGCTTCTCAGCAGTCAGCATGGGCTCGGTGTCTGGGCTGTCAAGCGTCAGTAAACGCTTGTCAATGTAAGTCACGTTTTGCAAAGGCGGAGGCAGTTTGATGTTCAAACCAGGCTCAGTGATGACCTCTTTGATTTGTCCCAAAGCGTACACCACACCAAATTGACGCTGATCTACCACGAACAACATGGAGCTGGCCAGAGCCAGCAACAGCAGCAGGGATGAAACCCATATTCCAATACGATTCATTTTGCTACTTCCTTAACGAATTTCGCGGTCACGAGATCGAAGGCTATCGCGCGATCTAGGATCAAGAGGGGCACTGCTGGGGGCAGAACTTGTGGCTGCATTGTTTGCAGGAGTCTCGACAGGCGCTGCGGCAGTCGATGGTGCTGCGGTCATTTGTATCAATTTATCGAGCGGCAAATACATCAGGTTGGAACCTTGTTTGCTATCGATAACCACCTTGGTGACGTTGGAGTAAATTTGCTGCATGGCGTCTAAGTACATGCGATCACGCGTGACTTGAGGCGCATTTTGATACTCAGGCAAGATGGCTTTGAACCGCTGAGCATCACCTTCTGCTTGCGCCACAATTCGTTCGCGATAAGCTTGCGACTCTTCCTTCAAACGAGATGCGGCGCCTACTGCACGAGGTACCACATCGTTGGCATAAGCTTGGGCTTCATTTTTAGCTCGCTCTCGCTCTTGACCGGCCTTCAAGACATCGTCAAAGGCTGCTTGAACTTGCTCGGGCGGACGCACGCCGCCTTGCTGCAAGTTAATGCCCACCACTTCAATGCCTACCTTATAACGGTCGAGAATGTTTTGCATGAGTGCCCGAACACGGGGCGCAATTTGATCACGTTCTTCCGCCAAAGCAGAATCCATTTTCATTTTGCCAACCACCTCACGGACAGCCGTTTCAGCTGCCTGCACCACGGCTTCTGTGGGGTTCTTGCTTTCAAACAAATAAGCCCGTGCATCGTTCAATCTGTATTGAACAGCAAATTTAATTTCAACAATGTTTTCGTCTTCTGTGAGCATGGCCGACTCGCGCAGTCCAGTGGCTTTGATCACGTTGTCGCGGCCAATGTCAACCGATCTAATTTGGGTGACAAACACCAACTCGTGTTTTTGAACGGGATATGGAAAGCGCCAATTGAAACCCGCGCCAACCGTAGACTTGTATTTTCCGAATTGAGTAATGACGGCTTGCTGTCCCTCTTGGACAATGAAGAAACCCGTACCCATCCAAATCAGAGCAAGCGCACCCAAAATGACGCCAATGCCTAAATTGCGAAACACAGGTGGCAAGCCATTGAAGGGTGAGCCACTGGGTTGACCCTTATTAGGAGGACCACCATTTTTTCCGCCCAAAAACTGTGCAAGCTTGCGATTCAGGTCACGCCACAATTCATCCAAGTCTGGGGGACCCGATGACTGACTAGGTCGGTTGGACGAATTGCCTGAATTTGAAGGCTGAGGGTTTGAAGGTGGCTGTTGGGAACCATTGGCACCTGGCGGATTGCCAGGGGCTTTTGTGCCGTCTTGACCTTCAGAGGGTTTGTCATCGCCTCGGCCCCAGCGTGGATCGTTCAAATTGAACATGCCACGAAGGCGTTGCGGCAAGACTGACCAGCTAAATGCACGATGTTTGAAGTTCATTCGCTTTTCTACGTTTTTATATGACTGCTCTCATTGTGCACAATCAGAGCGACATTTATGAAAAATCATCTTCATTTTCCCCGAAATTATCAAGGGCAAAGCGTGGGTCAGATACTGGCTCGGGGTTTGAAACTGTTCGAAGAACTTCTTCGGCCAACATTTCGCGTAGCTTTGACAAGCCTTGGCCAGATTGAGCACTGACAAACACCCGCTTCAAGGCCAGACCATCAACCTCATAAAAGTCAAACAATTCAATAGGTTGTTTCTCAGGGGGAAGATTGTCAATTTTGTTAAAAATTAGCCACTGCGGCACATTGTCAGCGTCAATTTCATGAAGAACGCGTTTGACCTCGTTCATTTGCTCTGGAAAGTTAGGATTCGAGGCATCTACCACGTGCAGCAAAAGATCAGCATCGGCCGCTTCCTTCAGAGTGGCTTCAAAGGCGTCGATCAAGCCATGTGGCAAGTCTCGAATAAAACCCACCGTATCGGAGACCGAAGCGCTTCGCCCAGCCTCCCCTAAATAAAGTTGGCGCGTGGTGGTATCCAGTGTGGCAAACAACTGGTCGGCAGCATAAGCACGCGCTTTGACCAAAGCATTGAACAATGTTGATTTACCAGCATTGGTATAACCAACCAATGAAACGTTGAATGAGTTTCGGCGGTCACGCTGCCTTCTCTGAGTTGAACGTTGCTTTTTAACTTTTGACAAGCGATCCTTGGTACGCTTGATGGCGTCATTGATCATGCGCCGGTCAAGTTCAATTTGAGTTTCTCCCGGGCCACCACGCGTACCAATACCGCCACGCTGGCGCTCAAGGTGTGACCACCTGCGAACCAAGCGGGTACTCAGGTATTGAAGTCGCGCCAACTCAACTTGCAATTTGCCATCGTGACTGCGAGCGCGTTGACCGAAGATTTCAAGAATAAGCAAAGTGCGGTCGTTGACGGGCAGACCTAAATGCCGCTCGAGGTTGCGCTGCTGAGCTGGGCTCAACGACTGATCAAACAGTACCTCTTTGGCGCCCATCTGTTCGGCCATGAATTTGATTTCATCGGCTTTGCCAGAACCCACAAAAAGCGCGGCATCGGGTGCCTTGCGTTTACAAGTCATTTTGGCCACAGGTTTGAGGCCTGCTGTTGAGGACAGTTGACTGAGCTCTTCTAACTCAGCATCAAAATGAGGCAAGCCAAAATCAACACCCACCAACAAGGCGGGCGTTGTATCAACCGAATCGCTGTTCAAAAGAGCGCGTTAAGTCGTCGAATCATCGACGGCTTCATCTGAACCGGAAAGGTTGACAGCACGGCCTGGGACAATGGTAGAAATGGCATGTTTGTATACCATTTGAGTGACCGTGTTGCGCAGCAAAACCACGTATTGGTCAAAGGATTCAATTTGGCCTTGGAGTTTAATGCCGTTGACCAAATAAATGGACACAGGGACATGCTCACGACGCAGTGCGTTGAGGAAGGGATCTTGCAAAAGTTGCCCTTTGTTGTTCACGATATTCTCCGTGTTTTGAATTGAATTAAGGGTTTCACCTTAACACATCAAAAGGAGCAAACTGTGCAAAACCTTTTTAAAAACCTTACAAATTACCCTGCATCTCTGTCGGCGAAGGGGTTTTGTGAGGTTTTCATTTCTATGCGCAGCGGTGTACCAGACAAATCGAAAGCCTTGCGAAAACGACCTTCCAAATACCGTTTGTAGGTTTCCGTGACGTGTTCCAAAGAATTTCCATGAATCACAATGACCGGAGGATTCATGCCACCTTGATGGGCATATCGCAATTTGGGTCTGAACATTCCACCGCGTTGTGGGCTTTGAAATTGCACTGATTCGAGCAGCAATCGCGTTAAAACGGGGGTAGTCATTTTGACCATGGCCGATTTGTGTGCCGTTTTGATTGAGTTCCAAACGGGGCCGAGACCTTGCCGTTTTTTAGCAGAAATGGTGTGTAAGTTGGCAAATTTCAGAAATGGCAGCCGATTTTCAATGGACCGGTGAACGAGGTCACGTTGGTACTCATCGATCGCATCCCACTTGTTGACTGCCAATACGACGGCTCGGCCACTGTCCAAAATAAATCCTGCAATGTGCGCATCTTGCTCAGTTACGCCTTGTGTTGCATCCAAGAGCAGCAAAACAACATTGGCAGATTCAATGGCTTGCAAGGTTTTGACCACAGAGAATTTTTCGATGGCTTCAAAAACTTTGCCTCGCCGGCGCAAGCCCGCTGTGTCAATGAGTTCAAACTTTTGCCCATCTCGTTCGAAGGGAACGGTAATGGCATCACGGGTTGTACCTGGCATGTCAAATGCAACCAAACGCTCTTCGCCTAGCCACGTATTGATGAGCGTTGATTTGCCAACGTTGGGGCGTCCTGCTACAGCCAGTTTGACGACACTGAGGTCGGGGTCGGCTTCAGCATCCTCCTCAGGTAACAGCAGAGGGTCTAAAGCCAACTCGACCAAGCTTCGAACGCCTTGGCCATGTGCTGCTGAAACAGGAATGACATCGCCCAATCCCAGTTCGTAAAACTCGCTGATTTGAACACCCTCTCGCATTCCTTCGGCCTTGTTGGCAACCAACAAGCAAGGTTTACCGATGCGCCGCAAATACTTGGCAATGTCGTGATCTTGCGAAGAAACACCTGCTCTGGCATCCACCACAAAAACGACGACATCAGCTTCTGCAACAGCTTGCTGGGTTTGCTTGGCCATTTCTTTGTAGATGCCCGTGCTTGCGTCGGGCTCAAAACCACCGGTATCAATCACGATGTATTCATATCGGCCCTGTCGGCCTTGACCATAGTGGCGATCGCGCGTGAGACCTGCAAAATCAGCGACGATGGCATCGCGACTTTTGGTCAGTCGATTGAATAAAGTGGACTTGCCCACATTGGGGCGTCCGACCAAGGCCAGTACGGGTTTCAAATCAATCTTTCAGCTGGGTGTTATTCGGCACGAAGGGCTTGAACCAAGCCACTCTTTGTCACGATCACCCAGTTTTTACCAACACGCAAAGGTGTCATTGCAATGCCTGAAGCATCGACTTGAAGGCGGCCAATGGTTTGTCCATTGCTCACATCGATCCAGTGGACCCAACCTAATTCATCGCCTACAGTTAGCTGACCAGCCTGCCATTGAGGCGTTGTCAGTCCTCTAAAGCGCAAGGCATCAGATTGCCAAGCGACTTGACCACTGTTGCGTTGCCAAGCCATTAATTTACTGTCTGATTCAGTGCCAAAAAGCAGGCCTTCAGACCCACTTAAGCCCACATGCCCTTGCGAGGCACGCGTCCACAGGTTGCTGCCCTTGAGGGCATCTACGCAGGTGACAGAAGTTTGAAATGATCGAGCGCAAACCACATTGTTAACACGCGAAACACCCGATACCAAGTCAACCAATCGCTCTACCTCGTTGGTACCGCGCGATGATCCAATGGGCAACTCCCACTTAGACATGCCGTTTGCAGGATCCAAAGCCACCAAGCGAGCTGAGAGTCCAACAAGAAGCTTATCTTGGAAGGAAGTCAAAATACCAGCTTGTTTTAGGACCAAGGGGTCGCCAGGACGCTGCTGGCTCCACAACCTTTGGCCAGTTGCGCCATCAAATGCCATGACTGTTCGATCGGCCGTTAAGACAAAAACACGACCACCTGCCACAAAAGGCGATGTGAAGGATGAAGCAGGCAACTTGGCCCGCCAAATTACTTTGGCGTTTGAAATTGCAATTAATTCATTGGCTTGTGAGATAACAGCATAACGTTCGCCGTCACCGCCAATACCCGCAGCAATTGGGGTGTTCAAAGCCAGGCGCCACGTCTCCACGCCAGTTTCAGCATTCAGTAAACTGACCAATCCTTGGCCCGTGACCAGAGCCAAGCGCCCTGCCGTGACATTGTGGCTTAAAGGTGCGCTGCTTGAGCTGATGGGGTCAAGTTGGACAGACCACGCTTTGCTGATGTTCAATTGGGATTTGAAATCTGCCAAGGCAGTGGGCGCTGGTTTGTCGGGCGTGCTAGAACAAGCAACCAATCCCAAAACCATGGCGCAAGCAGTTGCAAATGACAAGCAAGCCATCCAGCGGCTTTTTGACGCAGCGGAGAAGACATTTGATTTCATTGGGAGGCACCTTTCGCCGGTGCTGGGTCAACACCCAAGGCGTTTAACTTGGCTGCTACCAAACGGCGGTATTCTGTGTTTTCATCCAATTGACGCCATGCATCGGTGTAAGCCTTAATGGCTTCTTGAGGCTTGTTTTGAGCTGCATAGACATCGCCCTGAACATCGAATGCCAGCCCTGCAAAAGCTGGATTAAAGGGTTTAGCCAGCGTTTTCAAAGCATCGTCAAAAGCTTTTTGCTGAGCTTGTAAGTTGGCCAAACGCAGACGGGCCAATTGGGCGCTGCCTTGATCGGAAGCATTTTCGCTAGCCCATTGCAGGGTCGCAATGGCGGCATCAGGCTTGTCGGCCATTTGAAAGGATTTGGCT
>CAXNGF010000073.1:0-8304 GCA_964201905.1 Limnohabitans sp.
TGAAAATTTAATGGATGTGATGCAACACCCTCTGACAGTGGTGTTGCTGGCATACCTGCTGGGCTCTTTGAGTTTTGCAGTGATTGTGAGCAAGTTGATGGGTTTGTCCGACCCTCGCTCTTACGGCAGTAAGAACCCAGGTGCCACCAATGTTTTGCGTTCAGGCAACAAAAAGGCTGCTGTCTTCACTTTGCTGTTTGATGCCGTGAAGGGATGGGTGCCAGTCGTGTGGATCTTGCAACACGGGGCCCCTTTTGGTTTGGCCGAGGGCGCGGCTGCGGCTGCTGGGTTGGCTGCTTTTCTGGGTCATTTGTACCCTGTCTTTTTTAGGTTTGAAGGTGGTAAAGGTGTTGCGACCGCCCTGGGTGTCCTCATGGGTGTTTCTCCTCTTTTAGGCTTATCTGTTGCAATGACTTGGCTCGGTGTGGCTTGGTTCTCCCGGTATTCGTCTTTGGCGGCCTTGTTGTCAGCTGTCTTAGCGCCCATGTATTACGCATTGGCAAGCGACGTTCTGTGGTGGCGTTTCAACGGCGCCATTTTTGGCATGTTGTGTGTGATGGGTATCTTGCTGGTCTGGCGCCACCGCGAAAATTTAAACCGCTTGCTTGCTGGCACTGAGACAAAGTTGGGTGCAAAGAAAAGTTAAATCAATTGACAGTGCAACCAAGCGCAATCAAAAATTGGCCATGATGAACTAACCCATAAGGTAGGCCGTTTTTTCAGTCGCGAAAATTGTTGAAGCTAATCGGTATCTCGGTAATGTCTTTGCGCAGCAAGGCCATGGCAGCTTGCAGATCATCGCGCTTGGCACCCGCCACACGCACTGCGTCGCCTTGAATCGAGGCTTGAACTTTGAGTTTGCTTTCCTTCAACAACTTTTGAATTTTTTTACTGTCCTCAGTGGCAATGCCATTGCGGACTTTGAAAACTTGTTTGACTTTATCGCCGCCCATTTTTTGCACATCGCCCTTGTCTAGGAAACGAACATCGACGCCGCGCTTGGCCATTTTGTTGAGCAAAACTTCGTCAATTTGAGTGAGCTGAAAGTCGGCGTCGCCAAACAAAGTGATTTCTTTGTCTTTCAATTCAATGGCAGCAGAAGTGCCTTTGAAGTCAAAGCGGGTGGCAATTTCTTTGGCGGTGGTGTCAACCGCATTTTTTACTTCAACCAAGTTAGGTTCGCAAACAGTGTCAAAAGATGGCATGGGGTTCAACAATCAAGTCAGAGAATGCGACAATTCTCCCATGAACGTGACCCAAAACGTACCCCTCCAGTCTTACAACAGCTTTGGCATAGTGGCCAAGGCCTATTCTTTGGTGCGAATTCGCTCTGAGACAGATGCTTTAGAGGCGCAGAAAGATCTGAAAAATTACCCAGAAGGGCATTGTGTCTTGGGTGGTGGCAGCAACATCGTGTTAACCGGCGATCTGAAGCCCCTTGTTCTTAAAGTAGAAATTGCTGGAAAGCGACTGGTTTCAGAAACCGAGAAAGCTTGGATTGTGGAGGCGGGTGCTGGTGAAGATTGGCACGAGTTTGTGGCCTGGACTTTGTCTGAAGGCTGGCCTGGCCTTGAAAACTTGGCCCTCATTCCCGGCTCTGTGGGGGCCTCACCTGTCCAAAATATTGGCGCCTACGGTGTGGAGCTTCAGGACCGGTTTGATTCCTTGGATGCCCTCGATTTGGACTCGGGTCAGCTGTTTACCCTCAACGCTGCGCAGTGCGCTTTTGGTTATCGCGATTCAGTCTTTAAGCATGCCAGCAGTGGTCCCAACGGCATTGGCTTGGGAGGACGGGCCTTGATTTTGCGCGTTCGTTTTTACTTGCCTAAAGCATGGAAGCCGGTGGTGGGCTATCTGGACTTGGAGCGCAAAATGGCTGAAACTGGCATTGCAAACCCGAGCGCAAAACATATATTTGATTGGGTCTGTCAAATTCGTCGCCACAAATTGCCCGACCCTAAAGTTCTTGGCAATGCCGGCAGCTTTTTTAAAAACCCTACCGTCACGCCAGAGCAATGCGACGACATCATTGCGCGTGACCCCAAGGTGGTTCACTACCCTATGCCCGACGGCAGCATCAAATTGGCTGCGGGTTGGCTCATTGATGCCTGCGGGTGGAAGGGCAAGAGTGTGGGCAATGCGTCTGTTTATGAAAAGCAAGCGCTGGTCTTGGTGAACCGAGGAGGCGCCACGGGCGGCGAAGTGGTCACACTTGCCAAGGCCATTCAAACCAGTGTGTACGAACGGTTCGGTATTCGCTTAGAGACCGAACCGGTTGTTTTTTGACACTTATTTGCCGCCTTCAAGCTTGATCATATCAGCGCCTTCGCCCAAAGAAAGCAAACCTGTTTGTGCATAGATGCCAAGCTTGGCGCGTGTATCCACAATGTCTAAATTACGCATGGTGAGTTGGCCAATGCGGTCCAATGGCGTGAAAGTTGACTCGCCTTTTTCCATGGTCAAACGTTCAGGGTGGTACGTTAGGTTGGGCGATGTGGTGTTCAAAATGGAATAGTCATTGCCGCGGCGCAGTTCTATCGTTACCTCCCCGGTGATGGCGCGTGCAACCCAGCGTTGAGCTGTTTCACGGAGCATCAAAGCTTGTGAATCAAACCAACGCCCTTGGTACAGCAAGCGACCCAGTTTGCGGCCGTTGTCGCGGTATTGCTCAATGGTGTCTTCGTTGTGAATGCCTGTTATCAAACGCTCGTAAGCAATGAACAAAAGTGCAAGGCCCGGTGCTTCGTAAATGCCGCGGCTCTTGGCTTCAATGATGCGATTTTCTATTTGATCGCTCATACCTAAGCCATGGCGCCCTCCAATTCGATTGGCTTCCAAAATGAGTTCAACAGGGTCAGAGTAGCTTACGCCGTTTAAGGCCACAGGTTGACCTTCTTCGAAGCGCACTGTGACTTCTTCGTGCTTGACCACGCAGTCTTCGCGCCAGAAGGGCACACCCATGATGGGCTGCACAATTTTCATGCCGCTGTTGAGGTGCTCAAGGTCTTTGGCTTCGTGCGTGGCGCCCAGCATGTTGGAGTCTGTCGAGTAAGCTTTTTCAGCAGACATTTTGTAACCAAAACCGTGTTGCGTCATGAACGCAGACATTTCGGCACGGCCGCCCAACTCGTCAATGAAGAGTTGATCAAGCCAGGGCTTGTAAATTTTGAGGGAAGGGTTGGTCAGCAAACCGTAACGGTAAAAACGCTCGATGTCGTTGCCCTTGTAAGTGCTGCCGTCACCCCAAATGTTGACGTCGTCTTCCTTCATGGCGGCCACCAACATGGTGCCCGTCACAGCACGGCCGATGGGGGTGGTGTTGAAATAAGTGACACCCGCTGTGGAAATGTGAAAAGCACCGCATTGCATTGCGGCTATACCTTCGTGTGCCAGTTGTTTGCGGCAATCAATTAGGCGGGCTTGTTCTGCGCCGTATTCCATGGCTTTGCGAGGAATTTCTTCATAGTCAGGTTCGTCAGGCTGACCCAGGTTGGCGGTGTAAGCATAGGGCACAGCTCCCTTTTGGCGCATCCACAGCAAGGCAGCGCTGGTGTCCAAGCCGCCAGAAAAGGCAATGCCTACTTTTTGTCCAGCAGGGATGTGTTGAAGAATGGTTGCCATGGAAGTTCTTTCAAATGCGAAGGTGTATCAACCGAAATGGCAGATGTAGTGATACGCCTCGGTGACGCGGATCTCAAAACTAGATTGGCCAGGCACGCTGAATTTTTCACCAGCTTTGGAACTCAGCCAGTTTGAATTGTCCTTAAGCTTGTATTCACACGAACCACCTACGCACTCCATGATCTCAGGCGCACCGGTATTGAAAGTCAGGGAAGAGGGTAGAACCACACCCACCGATTTTTTTGTGCCATCAGACAAGGTGATGTTGTGGCTAACACACTTGCCGTCAAAGTAGACGTTGGCTTTGGTGGTGACGGAAACGCTGTCGATTATTTCGGTGGTCATGTTGAAATCAAGGGTAGGGTGTCATGGCCACACTGGGGCGGCTGTGATAGGTGGCACAAAACCCCTGATTTTAGGCCATTGCAGGCCTTTTTTTAGCGCCAGTGGCGATAACGCGGTGCTGCACCCAAGTCCAAGTTAACGTGAGTGAATACTGGATAAGGCGAGAAAACATTGGCCCGGTAATAAGGGCGCTGCACATAAACTGTCTGAGGCGCCGCTGAGTAAATTTGTTGAGTCACGATGGATGTGCTGGCGGCCTCGGCCATAACTGTTGCCTCGGGTCCGGGAACTTCCAGGGGAGCCGCACTGACGGGAGTGACTTGCAATTTAATGGTAGGACCTGGGTCTTTGGGTAATTGCACGGTGTACTGTTTGCCGGCAAATTCATAAACCACGTTGTAACCCATGAGCCTGTTTTCATAGATTTGCTGGGTGGTGCAGGTTTGTTGGGTTTGAGTCTGGGCAGCTTGCGGCCCTTCTACCTTGTCGCCAGCTATGGCGCCGCCAATCACCCCAATCATGGTGGCCAAAGCTCGGCCTTCGCCTTTGCCGATGGCATTGCCAATGGCGCCACCAGCAATAGCGCCCATAACTGCACCCGCCCCTGATGTCTGACCCGGCACACTGAATTGCGTTTGAGTGCAAACTTGACGAGGCACAGCGACTTGTTGGTAGACAGGCGTGCGACTGATAACGTTGCCAATTTCTTGGGCTTGGGCAGGCAGGCAAACTGAGATGCCGGCCAATAAACCGCCAGCCAGTGTGGTGGTCAATGCGCGAAAAAAGACAGTTTTTGTCATGGTGTTCAATTCTGAAAGAAAAATCGATGTTCAGATTTTAGAGTTTGGAAGACATCAAAAACATGAAGCCTGCGTAAAGATACCTGAACAGACCGCTTCAAGTCCCCTTGTACTGACTTAACGCACGAGCCATTGATCTGGTTGATAGCCCACTGTAATTACAACACTTTCTTTTGATTGCCACTCAATGACGGGTCTTTTGACCAGGCTTGGATTGGCCAAAAGAAAGGGCAGTGCCGAGGCAGCACTGGTTACGCTTGACTGCTCGGCTGCACTGAGTTTGCGCCAACTGCTACCTTTTCGGTTTAAAACTGTCTCCCACCCTGCCTCTTTCAGCCATTGATGGAGGTTTTTTTCGGGCAGGCCTTGCTTCTTGAAGTCATGGAAGGCATGCTCAAGGCCTTGATGATTTAGCCACGTTCGTGCCTTTTTAACGGTATCGCAATTGGCTATACCATAAAGAGTAATGACGGTGTATTTCATGATTTGTATTTAACGGTGCTGGACTCAGCGATAATCTTACCCTTATGAAAACATTGACTGAATGGCTTGCATATTGCGAGAACTTGCATCCCCATGCCATTGACATGGGCCTTTCCCGGGTTCGTCAAGTGGCTCAAAATCTTCAACTTGTTTTGAAAGTGCCCGTGATCACCGTAGCTGGCACCAATGGCAAAGGGTCGACCTGCGCCATGTTGGAGGCCATTTATTTACAGGCGGGCTACAAAACCGGTGTTTACACATCGCCTCATTTGGTGCTGTTTGAAGAACGCTGTCGCTTGCAAGGGGAGTCGCCGCCAGCAGCCATGTTTGCAAACGCTTTTGAGCAAGTTGAGCAAGCACGGGGAGAAATCTCCCTGACCTATTTTGAATTTAGCACTCTGGCAATTTTGAAAATGATGGCGGAGTCTGACTTGGATGTTGTCATTTTGGAAGTCGGTTTGGGTGGGCGCCTAGACGCCGTCAACCTGATAGACGCCGATTGCGCAGTCATTACCAGCATTGATCTGGACCACACCGCACTTTTAGGTAACGACCGTGAAACCATTGGATTTGAAAAAGCTGGCATTATTCGCCCTAGCAAGTCGGTGGTGTTGAGCGATCCAGTTCCCCCCAATTCAATCATTCAACACGCCAAGGACCTAGGCGCAGACCTCTGGCTGATGGGGCAAGACTTCAACTTTTCGGGTGACCAGTTGCAGTGGTCATGGGCGGGCAGGGGCCGCCGCTACAGTGGATTGGCCTACCCAGCGCTAAGAGGCGCAAATCAATTGCTGAATGCATCAGGCGTTTTGGCAGCTTTGGAAATCATGCGTCCCCAATTGCCTGTAACTGCACAGGCCATTCGCAATGGCTTGGCCATGGTGGAGTTGACCGGGCGGTTTCAAATCGTGCCGGGCGAACCAGTTTTGGTGCTGGATGTGGCGCACAACCCTCATTCTGTGGCGGCATTGGCGGCCAATTTAGATGCCATGGGTTTTTATCCCTGTACCCATGCCGTTTTTGGCGCAATGGCCGACAAGGACCTTGCAAGCATGCTGAAAAAAGTGCTGCCCATGGTGGATGTCTGGTATTTCACTGATTTGCCCTTGCCAAGGGCGAGTAAGGCCGCCCAACTGGAAGACGCATGGCGTCAGATGAACACACGCCAAGATGTGAAAGCCAGCCAGCACATTTCGCCCCAAAAAGCCCTTGAATCTGCCATTACAGCAGCAGGCCCCACTGATAGAATCTTGGTCTTTGGTTCGTTCTATACGGTGGGCGGCGTTTTGCAGACTGGCATTCCCAAGCTGCATGCCAAACACCTGAGTAATTGAGGCTCCACCGCATGGCTTTTTTCAAGCTTCGACTTCCTGGACGACTTTCGTCCGTCCCTAGTGGCGCCGATGCGCTGTCCAATGCGCCCGCAGAAAGCGTCGAGGTTATTCGCAAGCGCGCGCGTCATCGGCTCATGGGCTCGGTGGTGTTGGTCTTGGGTGCCGTGGTTGGCTTGCCATTGCTGTTTGACAGCCAACCTAGACCAGTGGCCATCGACACGCCTATTGTGATTCCAGATCGGAATCAGGCCGCCCCCTTAACCTCAACAATTGCCAGTGCCCAACCCGTTGCAGGCAAAGGCTCCGTGGCAGAACCACTGCCTACTACCGCAGAATTTGGCGCTCAGACTAAAAGTGGCGTCTCCAATTCTGCAGGGCTAGACCCCCACGAAGAAGTGGTCACCAAGGACACCAAGCCTGAGCTTAAGCAAGAGGCCAAGTCTGAGGCAAAGCTTGAATCAAAACCTGACGTCAAAGAGGGCGTCAAAGAGGGCGGCAAGGATGCAGCCAAAGATGCAGCCAAAGTGAAGGCTTTGCTCGATGGGAAAGACACTCCCAAAGCGGGCGAAGCTGTTCGATCGATCGTTCAAGTCGGTGCTTTCGCCGATTTGGCCAAGGCCAAAGAGGTAAGAGCCAAGCTTGAAAGCGCTGGGTTTAAAACCTATACCCAAGAAGTAGAAACCAAAGACGGTAAACGAATTCGTGTTCGAGTAGGCCCCTTTCCAAGCAAAGAAGAAGCAGACAAAACAGCGGAAAAAATTCGCAAATTGAATTTGCAAGCATCGGTGTTAAAGCTTTAAGGTGAGCGAATTCATGGCCTCAACCGACTGGATCCTTTTGGCAATGCTGGCAGCCTCAATGGTTTTGGGTGCTTGGCGTGGCTTGGTCTATGAGGTTCTTTCTGTCATGGGTTGGATTGCTGCGTTTTTGCTGGCGCAGTGGTTTGCTCCCGATGTGGCAGAAATGTTGCCAATGCAGAACTCTGGCGAAACCTTGCGCTATGCAGCAGCATTTGTGTTGGTTTTCATTGCCAGTGTTTTTGCAGCAGGTTTGGTTTCTGCGCTCATGAAAAAAATCATTTCAGTGGTGGGACTTCGCCCGGTTGATCGAATTCTGGGTGCCATCTTTGGTTTGTTTAGGGGCGTGATTTTGTTATTGGCTTTAAGCGTTGTGGTGCACATGACCGCTTTGCAAGAAAGTGATTGGTGGCTCGAGTCAAAAGGCGCCCCGATGCTGACCACCTTGCTGAAAGGCTTGCGCCCCATGCTGCCTGAAAAATTTGGGGCCTATTTGCCCGACTGACTGGACTGAAGTATGTGTGGAATTGTTGGCGTTGCAAGCAACGCACCTGTGAATCAGTTGCTCTATGACGCGTTGTTGCTGTTGCAACACCGCGGGCAAGATGCTGCAGGTATCGTCACGCAGAAAGACCGAAAATTTCACATGCACAAAGCCAAAGGCATGGTGAAAGATGTTTTTAGAACTCGCAACATGCGTTCTTTGCCAGGTAACTGTGGCTTGGGACAAGTGCGCTATCCCACAGCAGGCAATGCATTCAGTGAAGAAGAGGCGCAGCCTTTTTATGTCAATGCACCTTTTGGACTGGTGTTGGTGCACAACGGCAACTTGACCAATGCCAAAGCTTTGAAGGCAGAACTTTTTTCGACCGATCACCGTCATATCAACACCGAGAGTGACTCCGAGGTTTTGCTCAACGTGTT
>CAXNGF010000074.1:0-8271 GCA_964201905.1 Limnohabitans sp.
GTTGGCTGGCAACGGTTGGGTGGGGCAGTACCTAGAGCCTATGGGCATTCAATTGGCCTTTAATGCCAACGGCATTGTGATTGCGCTCATCTTCATTGGCTTGCCCTTTGTGGTTCGCACGGTGCAGCCCGTGCTGGAAGATGCTGAAAATGAATTAGAAGAAGCGGCCACTTGTTTGGGCGCTTCGCGTTGGCAAACTTTCACGCGAGTGATTTTTCCTTCTATTGCACCAGCCTTGCTTACAGGATTTGCCATGGCCTTTGCGCGTGCCATAGGCGAATATGGCTCTGTTATTTTTATTGCGGGCAACATGCCCATGATTTCTGAAATCACACCGCTCATCATCATTGGCAAGCTAGAGCAATACGACTACGCTGGCGCAACCGCCGTGGCCACTGTCATGTTGGTCATCTCGTTCATCTTGCTCTTGGTCATCAATGGCCTTCAAACTTGGCAGCGCCGTCACTCAGGAGCGCCTGTATGAGCACGCCCATCAATCGCCGCGCAGAAGCGGGCACCACTGAGGCCGCATGGGTCCGCCACACACTCATCGGTATTTCGTTGGTCTTCTTGTTTTTATTTTTGGTCTTGCCGCTTGCCGCTGTATTTGCGGAAGCTTTGCGCAAAGGATTTGATGCGTATTGGGAGGCGCTTAAAGAGCCCGATGCATGGTCGGCCATTCGCCTCACACTGATCACTGCGCTCATTGCAGTGCCCCTCAATTTGGTATTTGGTGTATCTGCTGCATGGTGCATTGCCAAGTACGAATTCAAAGGCAAATCGGTGCTGACCACGTTGGTCGATGTACCTTTCTCTGTATCACCTGTGGTAGCCGGTTTGGTGTATGTGCTGATGTTTGGCGCGCAAGGCTGGTTTGGCCCTTGGCTGCAAGAGCACGACATCAAAATTATTTTTGCAGTGCCTGGTATTGTGTTGGCAACCATCTTTGTCACGTTTCCCTTCATTGCGCGCGAACTCATTCCCCTCATGCAAGCCCAGGGCAATGAGGAAGAGCAAGCTGCCATTGTGTTGGGCGCCACAGGCTGGCAAACCTTTTGGTATGTCACGCTGCCCAACATCAAGTGGGGTTTGATCTATGGCGTTATTTTGTGCAACGCACGCGCCATGGGCGAGTTTGGTGCGGTGTCGGTGGTATCAGGTCACATTCGCGGCCAGACCAATACCATGCCTTTGCACGTTGAAATTTTGTACAACGAATACCAATCGGTGGCTGCTTTTGCGGTGGCGTCATTGTTGGCTTTGCTGGCGCTGGTTACTTTGGTGATCAAGTCGGTGGCCGAGTGGCGCCACGAACGTGAGATGAAAGCGATTGGCGAATTATCACCAGAAAATACCCAGACAGCTTCTGCAACACTGTCAGTGAAAGCCGCATCATGAGCATCGAAATTAGAAACGTCCATAAACAGTTTGGCAATTTTCACGCACTGCGTGATGTGAGCCTTGACATTGAATCTGGCGAATTGGTGGCCTTACTTGGTCCTTCGGGCTGCGGCAAAACTACTTTGCTGCGCATCATTGCTGGCTTGGAAACTGCCGACACGGGAACGATAGCCTTCAGCGGCGAAGACACCACCCACGTGCATGTGCGCGAGCGCCAAGTGGGTTTTGTGTTTCAACACTATGCTTTGTTTCGTCACATGACGGTGTTTGAAAACGTGGCTTTTGGCCTGCGCATGAAGCCGCGCAATCAGCGCCCAACCGATGCGCTGATTAAACAAAAAGTACATGACCTGTTGAATCTGGTGCAGCTCGATTGGCTGGCCGATCGCTATCCTTCGCAACTCTCAGGGGGGCAGCGTCAGCGCATTGCCTTGGCGCGTGCTTTGGCTGTAGAACCTAAAGTGTTGTTGCTCGATGAGCCCTTTGGCGCACTCGATGCCAAAGTACGCAAAGAGCTTCGTCGCTGGCTGCGACGTCTGCACGACGATTTGCATGTCACCAGCATTTTTGTCACGCACGACCAAGAAGAAGCATTGGAAGTGGCCGACCGCGTGGTGCTCATGAACAGCGGCCGTGTAGAGCAAATTGGCTCTCCGCAACAAGTGTGGGACCATCCCGCCAGTCCCTTTGTGTATGGCTTCTTGGGCGATGTGAATCTGTTTCATGGTCGCGCCCACGAAGGCGAAATGCTGATTGGTGGCGACAATGCCGTTAGCTTGAACAGCCCCGAACACCAGCATGTGCAAGACAGCAAAGCCTTCGCTTATGTGCGCCCGCACGATATTGAAGTGAAGCGCTACAGCGCCGGCGATACCGGCATCAAAGCCAAGCTTACACGCGCCATTGTGGTGGGCCCCATTACCCGCTTGGAGTTTGAGCCTGTAGACCACCATGACTATGCCAAAGACACAGTCATTGAAGCGCAGTTGTCATCTCATTTGTTTACCGAGCAACAATACAAAGAAGGTGAAACTTTGGTTTTGACCCCGCGCAAGGCCAGAATATTTGTGGAAAGCTAAAGCATCTAGAATTGCGGCATTGCACTCAATTCGATGGAGAGACAGACTATGAAATTCGCTTTAGCCATCTTTGCTTGTCTTAGCCTTCAAGGCTGCGCCATTGTGGCTGTGGCCGATGTGGTGGCCTCCACTGTCATTTACACAGGCAAAACAGTCATCAATGTGATTGATGCTGTCACACCTGACATCGTCAACAAAAAGAAAAAAGATTAAATCTTAAATTCCAAGCCAGCCGTTGGTGCGTGCAAAGTGCAAAGCCTGCGTCCGGCTGTTAACGCCCAGTCGTCTGAACAAACGCCAGAAGTGAACCTTGACTGTGTGCTCGCTGATGGTGAGCTTGTCGGCAATGTCTTTGTTGCTTAGGCCTTGGTCCAACATCAAAATCAATTGCTTCTGTCGCTTAGAAAGTTTGGTTGGCGCAGCGACAGTGCCTTCAGCTGCAGGTTCTTCCTTGGGCGAAGGAAGGAATGTTCTAAGGCCTTCAATGATTGTGTTGGGGGGGCTGGCTTTTTCTAAAAACAAATTGGCTCCGGCTTCTAAGCAAGCTGCTTCGCACTCACTGGCTTCAGAGCCTGTGACCACCACCAAGGGCACGTCGGGAAACTTAGCCTTCACAGCATGCACGCCAGACAAGCCCAAAGTATCTGGCAACTTCAGGTCGAGACAAATCAATTGCGGTGCGCCTTGACGTTCAACCGTAGCTTCCAAACTGCTGAGTTTTGCCACGGAAACCACCTTCAATCCAGGACGAACCCGTTGAACCAACATGGTGAGGGCATCGCGCATCAAGGGGTGGTCGTCAATGACGTAAACGGTCATGGTGTGCTTAAGAATGAAACTTAAAGTATGAGAATATCAGCAAAGTCAGGAACAAATCAAGCAACTTTTGTTAAATTTGAACACTTATTTCAAATTTCATAAAGGCAAGGAAGGTTTCTTGCACCTTTGTAATTTGCAAAGCTTTTGAAGTTCAGCCTTTGGATTTGGACTTTTCAGCTGTTTCTGCAATGAGTGCGTCCATAGATTCAAGCATTATGGCCATACTCACGTTTTGACCTAGCACCACTTGAGCGCCAAGTTCTGTCATGGCGTTCACTGTGTTTTGCTGTAAATGACCAATGGCCAAGCCTGCATCTTTGGGTGACGTGAAGCCTAAACTTTGCAACAAGACTTTGCCTTGTGGGTCAACCAATTTGAAATAAAACTGACCATCTTTTTCGCGGTATTGTTTAAAGGAGGGTACGGCAGCGCGTGCAGTTTTGACAAGGGCCTGGGTGTTGCCAGAGCTGTCCAATGAACGCAGACCGACCGCATACCTTAATTCTTTGATGAAAGGCGTTGCTAACTCGCGTGCTTTGGCAGCACCCTGCAGCAAAATAGCATCTACTTTGGCTGGGTTGCTGATCAGTTCTTCATATTGCGCACGCATCGGCGCAACTTCTCGGTCAATGCGTTCAAACAAAATTTGCTTGACATCGCCCCAGCCAATGCCTTCTGCATAAGCCTTGGCCAATGCGGCTGTTTCTTCTGCGTTGGCAAAAGCTTGGTAAATTTGAAACAGCGCCGAACCCTCGGTGGCTTTGACCTCGCCCGGTGCGCGCGAGTCGGTCAAGATGCCCGAGATCAATTTCTTGAGTTGCGCGCTGCTAGAAAAAAGCGGAATGGTGTTGTCATAGCTTTTGCTCATTTTGCGGCCATCAAGACCAGGCAGCAGCGCCACAGATTCTTCAATGACGGCCTCAGGCAACACCAAGTGCTCGCCGTACAAGTGGTTAAAGCTAGATGCCATGTCTCGCGCCATCTCAATGTGTTGAATTTGATCGCGGCCCACAGGTACTTTGTGTGCCTTGAACATCAGAATGTCGGCACCCATGAGCACGGGGTACATGAACAAACCCGCTGAAATATCGGCATCAGTATCGTTGCCTGCCGCATTGTTTTTATCGACTGAGGCTTTGTATGCGTGCGCCCTGTTCAACAATCCTTTGCCCGTGACGCAGGTGAGAAACCAAGTGAGTTCTGGAATTTCTGGAATGTCGGACTGGCGGTAAAACATGACTCGTTCAGGGTCGAGGCCTGCTGCAATCCAACTGGCGGCAATTTCTAAAGTAGAGCGTTGAATGCGGGCAGGTTCGTCGCACTTAATGAGCGCGTGGTAGTCGGCCAAAAAGTAGAAACCTTGCGTGGCAGGGTTAAGGCTGGCTTGTACGGTAGGGCGAATGGCACCGACATAGTTGCCTAAGTGCGGCGTGCCTGTGGTGGTAATGCCTGTTAAAACGCGTGTCCGCTGAGAGATATTGGTGTCTGTCGTCATATCAAATATGTTTTAAGTAATAGATTTCAACATGAGTTCAATCAGCCCAAATGTGGCATTCATGACAGGGTCTAGCCACAAGTGATTGACCACGCCCGTAATGGCCAAGGCCATGACGATGTAGAAGCCATAGGGTTCTATGCGAGAAAATTGATAAGCTTGTTTCCAAGGCAATAAGCCCACCACGATGCGACCGCCATCTAAGGGAGGCAGAGGAAATAAATTGAATGCAAACATCACCACATTGCTAAGTACACCGGCTTTGCACATGGCCAAGAAAAACTTTTCTGAGACGCCAAAGTCTGTGTAAACCACAAATAGAAGTGCCCACACAATGGCTTGGACTAAGTTGGAGGCTGGGCCGGCCAAAGCGACCCACACCATGTCGCGTTTGGGTTGGCGAAGATTGCCAAAGTTCACAGGCACAGGCTTGGCAAAGCCAAACAGCAAAGCACCATTGGTGCTGAAGTACAGCAGCAATGGCAAAAGAATGGTGCCCACTAAATGAATGTGAGGAAACGGATTGAGCGTAACCCGGCCCATCAAGTAAGCCGTGCTGTCGCCAAAATATTTGGCAGCATAGCCATGCGCAGCTTCATGCAGCGTGATGGCAAAAATTACCGGGATGGCATAGACCGAAACGGTTTGGATGAGGTTAGTGGTGTCCACAGCGCATTGTCTCAAAGAGTCATGAGGTTTTTAGAAATTTCTAAAACTTTCTCAGTTTGATCTACAAGCCCAAAAGCGCAACATCGCCTAAACCTTTACGAACCACTTCGATGCTATCGCCGGTGCAGTCTACAACCGTTGTGGGCTCACGGCTGCAAGCGCCTGCGTCAATCACACCGGCAATGAGCTTTTCATAGCGATCGCGTATTTCTTCTGGATCGTTAAGAGGGTCAGACTCTCCAGGTGGAATAAGTGTGGTGGCCAAAAGCGGTGCGCCATGCATGGCCAGCAGCTCTTGCAAGACAGCATGCTCAGAAACACGCAGGCCAATGGTTTTGCGCTGAGGATGGCTGACTCGGCGGGGCACTTCTTTGGTGGCTTCCAAAATGAAAGTAAAGGCACCCGGCGTTGCCTGCTTTAACATTCGGAACTGGGTGTTGTTGACTTTGGCGTAGTTGGCCAATTCACTCAAATCGCGGCACAGCAAGGTGAGGTGATGCTTGTCGTCTACGCCGCGTACTTTGCGCAAATGATCGGCGGCAGTTTTATCGTCCATGTGACAAACCAACGCATAGCTGGAGTCTGTGGGGACTGCCAACACGCCGCCCTGAGTGAGCAATGCCACAGCTTGTTTTAACAAACGTGGTTGAGGATTGTCAGGGTGAACGGAAAAATACTGAGCCATCTTGACTTATGCTTTCAACGAGCAAAGTTCGACTGACGCAACTTGGCCAGAGCGGGGATCACTGAATGCGATCTGACAACAATTCCCAAACGGGTGTGAGTTGACCAGGCAACCAAGGCAGAGTGCCCAAGTCGGTGTGGCTTTCGTCGGGACTGTGAAAATCGCTGCCTCGTGAAGCGGCTAAATTAAATTCGAGAGCTGTGTCGGCATATTGCAAGGCATCTGCACTAGAGTGGCTGCCGGTAATGACTTCAACCCCGCGGCCGCCGTGGTTCTTAAATTCGGTGAAAAGGGCATACTCTTCGTTGGCTGTAAAGCCATAGCGGGCAGGGTGAGCAATGACGGCAATGCCGCTGGCACTTGTAATCCAATGAACGGCATTTTCGAGCGAAGCCCAGCGGTGCGGTACAAAGCCAGGTTTGTTTTCGGTCAGGTATTTGCGAAACACTTCAGAAGTATCTTTGCACACACCGGTTTCAACCAAGAAACGTGCAAAGTGAGTGCGCGAAATGAGCTCGTGGTTGCCTGCATATTTGAGGGCTCCTTCGAAGGCGCCATGAATGCCGACCTTGGCCAAGCCTTCAGACATTTCTTTGGCGCGCTCAGCTCGGCCGCCGCGCGTGTTGCGCAGGCCTTGCACCAAGGCTGAGTTGGTATGGTCAAAGCCTAAGCCCACAATGTGGACGGTTTTGCCAGCAAAGGTAATGGAAATTTCAACGCCTGTGAGGTACTTCATGTCCAAGGCTTTGGCCGCAGCCATGGCGCGCTCTTGGCCGCCAATTTCGTCATGATCTGTGAGGGCCCAAAGCTGCACCCCATTGGCTTTGGCGCGAGTAGCCAAAGCCTCAGGCGTGAGCGTGCCATCGGACACCACGGAGTGGCAATGTAAGTCGGCGTTGAGTAAGGGTTCCACAGGGGTATTTTAGGTGCTGCAAGGCAGGCTTGCGCCGGTGGACCATAATTCCAACTGAATTAAGTGAGGTTTTGATGGCTTTGATGATCACCGACGAATGCATCAATTGCGATGTGTGTGAACCTGAGTGTCCCAATCAGGCAATCTACCTCGGGCCTGAAATCTACGAAATCGACCCTAGCAAGTGCACCGAATGCGTCGGCCATTTTGATGAGCCCCAATGTGTGCAAGTGTGTCCTGTAGCCTGCATTCCCATCCATCCTCAGCACATCGAGTCTAAAGAGACCCTGTTTCAAAAGTACCAGCGCTTGCAAAATACCGTTTAAACGCCTTCGGGGCGGGGAGGTTTGGGCCTTGGCGGCTTGTTGGTGTGAATTTGCACCATGGCCTTCTCCATGTCGCCTTGAATGAGCATGTCGGCTGCTTTAACTGAGCGTGCAATGCTTTCCTGAATGAGGTCGCGTTGCTCAGCCATAGGTTTTTTTAAGACCCAATTGATCACCTCAGATTTCACCCCGGGGTGGCCAATGCCTAAGCGCAGGCGCCAATAATCGCCTGTTCCCATTTGGGCATGGATATCGCGTAAACCATTGTGACCCGCATGGCTACCTCCAAATTTGAGTTTGGCTTGGCCGGGTACCACATCAAGCTCGTCATGGGCTACCAGAATTTCTTGTGCTTCAATTTTGAAAAATTTGGCCAATGCACCGACTGACTTGCCCGAGAGGTTCATGAAGGTTTGCGGCTCTAGCAACCACACAGTTTGCCCCTTGATCTGCGTTCTAGCTACTTTTCCGAAATAGCTTTTATCAGGCACCAAATTCACATTGAGCTCACGCGCCAAGGCGTCAATCCACCAAAAACCAGCGTTATGGCGGGTGTCCTCGTATTCGGCGCCCGGATTGCCCAAGCCAACAAACAATTTGATCATGTGAGAGTATAAAAACAAAACAACCCGCACGAGGCGGGTTGTTTGAAACACAAAAAGTGTTGAAAGCGACTTAAGAATTACTTCTTCTTGGCCTTGCCTTTGGCATCGGCTGCAGGCGCAGCCTCGGCAACAGGCGCTGCTTCTTCGACAGCTGGGGTCACCACAGACACCAACACAGGGTTTTTCTTACCGTGGGTGATGGCTTTCACGCCCTTAGGCAATGTGATGTCAGCCAGGTTCAACGAAACACCTTTCTTCAAGCCAGACAAATCAACATTG
>CAXNGF010000075.1:0-8135 GCA_964201905.1 Limnohabitans sp.
GGGGCTTGTATCGTGACCGAAGATCCGTACCACTACTTCGCTAAACTCACGCAATTTTGGAAAAAGCAAACCGCACAAGTCGTTCGCAGCCGAATCCACCCTAGTGCCGTGGTCGACCCCGAGGCGCTGGTTGCAGACACAGCCATCATTGGCCCTTTGTGTGTGGTGGAGCGAGGTGCCAAAGTGGGCGCCTATTCTCAGCTCAAATCCAGGGTCACTTTGGGAGAGTCTTGTGAAATTGGTGAGCGCTGCATTATTCACTCAGGTGTTGTGATTGGGGCTGATGGCTTTGGTTTTGCATTGCACCAAGGGGAGTGGGAAAAAATTGAACAGCTGGGTGCCGTCAAAATTGGCAACGATGTTGAAATTGGCGCCAATACCTGCATTGATCGCGGTGCTTTGCAAGACACCATCATTGAAGACGGCGTGAAACTCGACAACCTTATTCAAATTGGTCACAACGTGCACATTGGCAAGCACACTGCCATGGCGGGTTGTGTGGGTGTGGCGGGCAGCGCTCGCATAGGTGCGAATTGCACAGTTGGTGGTGGCGCCATTGTGTTGGGGCATCTGAGCTTGGCGGATGGCGTGCACATTTCTGCAGCTTCAGTGGTCACACGGTCAATCTCTCAAGCTGGCAATTACACCGGTTTGTTTCCCATCGACGACAATGCCACATGGGAAAAAAATGCAGCCAGTTTGAAGCAGTTGTACAAGTTGCGCGATCGAATCAAATCCTTGGAGGCTCAACGCCTTCAGCCACCATCTCAGGAAATTTAATCATGATGGACATCTATCAAATTCTCAAACAATTGCCTCATCGATTTCCCATTTTGTTGGTGGACCGAGTGCTTGAAATTGAAAAAGGCGTTCGAATCAAAGCCCTAAAAAATGTGTCTGTGAATGAGCCCTATTTCACAGGACACTATCCATCACGCCCCGTAATGCCTGGCGTATTGATGTTGGAGGCCTTGGCACAAGCCGCAGCTTTGCTTGCATTTGACACCTTGGGTGAAACGCCCGATGAAAAAACTGTTTATTACTTCGCCGGCATAGACGGTGCCCGCTTTAAACGACCTGTAGAACCAGGTGACCAACTCATTTTGGAAGTTGAATTGGATCGAATGAAATCTGGTGTTTTTAAATTCAAAGCGCGCGCCAAAGTGGGTGATGAGATTGCGGTAGAAGCAGAACTCATGTGTACCATGCGCAAGATTGCCTAATTAGCTTGCTTTAGAAGTCTATGACGCTCATTCATCCAACCGCCATTGTCGATCCAGCAGCCCAGCTTGACAGCAGTGTCAGGGTAGGGCCCTACACCGTCATTGGCCCTCATGTGCAAATTGATGCAGGCACCAACATAGCCAGCCATTGCGTCATTGAGGGGCACACCACCATCGGCAAAGACAACCAAATTTTTCAGTTCAATTCTTTAGGCGCAGTGCCTCAAGACAAGAAGTATGCAGGCGAGCCTTGCGAGTTGATCATTGGCCATCGAAACACCATCCGCGAGTTCTGCACCTTCAACATTGGCTCCCCCGGCGACACGGGCGTCACCAAATTGGGCAATGACAACTGGATCATGGCGTATGTTCATTTGGCGCACGACTGCCAAATTGGCAACCACACCATCTTTGCAAATAGCACTCAATTAGCGGGCCATGTGCATGTGGGCGACTGGGTCATTTTGGGAGGGTTCACAGTGGTACACCAGTTCTGTAGATTAGGTGCACACAGTTTTACCGCGATGAATTCCTTGTTATTTGCAGACTTGCCCCCCTTCGTCATGGCTCAAGGCCAACCCGCTCAGGCAAGGTCGATGAACTTTGAAGGTTTGCGCCGACGCGGTTTCTCGGCCGAAAGAATCGCTGCTGTCAAAGCTATGCACAAAAGCTTGTACCGCCAGGAACTCACATTGGCGCAAGCTCAATCTGAAATTGAGTTACTCACGGAAAAATTCCCAGAAGCAACAGCCGATGTCGACATGATGCTCAGCTTCTTGCAAGGCACGTCGCCTGAGCGCGGCATTGTGAGATAAGTGGTGCAAGCCGCAAGCGTTTCTCAGCCTTCAAAAGCCCCTGATGGGGCTTTTTCCATGGCCATGGTGGCTGGAGAAACATCAGGCGATTTGCTGGCAGGCTTAATGATGCAAGGCATTCGTGCAAAGTGGCCCGAAGCCAATTTGTATGGCATTGGTGGGCCTCGCATGCAAGCACAAGGCTTCAAGGCTTTATGGCCGTCAGACAAATTGGCCGTCAGAGGTTATGTAGAAGTGCTGAGGCATTACCGAGAAATTGTCGGTATTCGCAAACAACTCAAAGCGCAACTGTTGGCAAAGCCACCTCAAGTATTTGTGGGTGTCGACGCACCAGATTTCAACCTCGACTTAGAGCACGACTTGAAGCGGGCTGGCATTCCCACTGTGCATTTTGTCTGTCCCTCCATTTGGGCATGGCGCGCAGAGCGCATTGAAAAAATCAAACAAAGCGTAGACCATGTGCTTTGTATTTTTCCATTCGAAACAGACTTGCTGCATGCGCACGGCATTCCAGCGACCTATGTGGGTCATCCCTTGGCTCAGGCCATTCCCATGCACGTGGACGCTCTGAAAGCCCGCCATGAATTGAACCTGGATCCTGATCGACCTGTGGTGGCTTTGTTGCCGGGTAGCCGAGAATCTGAAATAACGTATTTGGCTGAACGATTTTTAAAGGCTGCTATGTTGCTCAGCCAGCAACAACCCAAGCTGCAATTTGTGTTGCCGGCCATGCCATCTATAAAGTCGCGCATTGAACACATTCGCGACAAAGTTGGCGCCACACAAGTTCAAATCTTGAAGGGCCAATCGCATGCGGCCTTGGCGGCGTGCGATGTCACCCTCATTGCCAGTGGCACGGCCACACTCGAGGCAGCACTGTTCAAAAAGCCCATGGTCATTGCCTACAACATGAACTGGATCAGCTGGCAAATGATGAAGCGCAAAAAACTTCAACCATGGGTGGGATTGCCCAACATTTTGGCGCAAGCGTTTTGTGTACCAGAACTTTTACAAGATCAAGCCACACCCGAAAACATGTCCAGTGCTGTCTTGGACTGGTTGAGTTCGCCTGAAAAAGCGCAGGCTTTGGTCAGTCGATTTGAAATCATGCATCAGTCATTGCTCCGTGATACACCTACACTTGCTGCCCATGCGATCCAAACGCTTGTCAAAACCTGAACAGGTAAGCCTCGCCTGGGACACGCCTGGTTTGTTAGCCGGCGTAGACGAAGCTGGGCGCGGTCCTTTGGCGGGTCCGGTTGTGGCTGCAGCGGTCATCTTGGACGAACTCAAACCCATCAAAGGTTTGGCAGATTCTAAAAAATTAACTGCCAAAACCCGCGAACGTTTGTTCGATGAAATTCGCGCCAAGGCTTTGTGCTTTGCCATTGCTGAAGCCAGTGTTGAAGAAATAGACCGATTGAATATTTTGCAAGCCACCATGCTGGCCATGCAAAGGGCGGTAGAAGCATTGCGTTTGAAACCCACTCTGGTGTATGTGGATGGCAACCGGTTGCCTATTTTGGATGTGCGCGCTGAAGCCATTGTGAAGGGCGATGAGAAAGTTCAAGAAATTTCAGCAGCATCTATTTTGGCCAAGGTTCATCGCGATCGCATGTGCAAAGAAATGCACCTTCAGTTCCCCGAGTATGGCTTTGATGCGCACAAGGGTTATGGCACTGCGGTTCACCTTAAAGCCTTGCAAACTTGGGGTGCCACCCCGCTTCATCGCAAAAGCTTTGCGCCTGTGACGCAAGCTATTTTGTCGGCCTCAAAATCATGATGCTGATCACCTCTAAAGACAACCCTCGGCTGAAAACCATTCGCCGGCTGACCCAAGACTCTCAGGCATATCGCAAGCTCGGCTTGGTTTGGTTGGAGGGCGATCATTTGTGCCGCGCTGCGTTGGCACAAGGCGTGAAGCCCGAATTGGCTATCTTTACAGAATCTACTTGGCAGGCCTCCGAGTTTGAGTGGTCGCAATGCGCCCTAGAAGTTTGGGTGTTGCCAGATGATTTGTTTGCCGGATTGAGTTCGTTAGAGTCACCGGCCAAAATGGGTTTCCTTTTAACGCTGCCTCAGCCACCTGAATTAAATCCAACGGTAGCCACAGTGGTGTTAGACAGGCTTCAAGATGCTGGCAATGTGGGGTCAATTTTGCGCAGTGCTTCGGCCTTTGGTTTTAAACAAATTGTGGCCATCAAAGGAACAGCTGGCCTGTGGTCACCCAAAGTTTTGCGAGCCGGCATGGGCGCGCATTTTGGTTTGAACCTGATTGAATCGGCCAACCCCGAAGATCTCAAGGCGCTGCTCGTGCCATTGATGGGAACCGATGTGCATGAGGGGTCCTATTTGCATGAGTTGGCGCAACACGGCAAGTTGACACAAAAGTGCGCCTGGGTCATGGGTCACGAAGGGCAAGGCGTTTCACCAGAATTGATGGCCAGGGTGGACCAAAAAGTTCGAATTGCCCAGCCTGGGGGTGAGGAATCTTTGAATGTGGCCACAGCTGCGGCCATTTGCCTTCACGCCAGTGCGACTTCAAAGTGAGCATTGACGAGGCTTGCGGCTGGGTCAGTCCATCTGGCCTCCGTCATTAAAAAATCCGGCTGGCTCAACCCGAGCAAGGGAGGAGTCACGGCTATAATGAGAGGCTTTCCCGCATCAATCTGTACGTACCCGCTCAAAACAAGCCATTTCCCTTCGAAAGCAGCCAAAAAGTCAGCCTTTTAAGGTATGTCTTGCGCGTGCTGGGGCGTACCCGAACCATACCGGAGAACCCAGTGCTTTTGTCTCTTCAGGGAACCTTCCCCTTAGCCATTTTGGCGCTTGCAGACGGCACAGTCTTTGTCGGCAACTCGATCGGAGCCTCTGGCTCTACTGTCGGTGAGGTGGTTTTCAATACCTCCCTCACAGGCTATCAAGAAATCCTCACTGACCCAAGCTACTGCCAACAGATCGTGACACTCACGTATCCGCATATTGGCAACTATGGTGTCAACCCAGAGGATGTCGAATCTGACAAAGTCCATGCTGCTGGGCTGATCATCAAAGATCTGCCTATGGTCGCCAGCAACTTCCGCTCTACCGAAACACTTTCGGCTTATTTGTCGCGCAGTGGCACGGTGGCCATTGCGAACATTGATACCCGCAAACTCACACGCCTCTTGCGCAGCAAGGGTGCTCAAAATGGCGCCATTGTGGCCTTGGCCGCAGGTCAACAAGTCACACCCGAATTTACAGATCAGGCAGTTCAAGCTGCCAAGGCTGCGCCTGCCATGGCCGGTTTGGACTTGGCCCAAAAAGTCACAGTGGCTGCAACCTACGATTGGACCGAGTCTGAGTGGCAACTGGGCAGCGGCTATGGCCAACAAACGGCGCCCCGATTTCATGTGGTGGCTTACGACTTTGGCGTGAAGAAAAACATCTTGCGCATGCTGGCCCAGCGCGGTTGCAAAGTCACCGTTGTGCCGGCCAAAACGCCCGCCGCTGACGTGCTCAAGTTCAAGCCCGATGGCATCTTCTTGTCCAATGGTCCTGGCGATCCGGAGCCTTGCGACTATGCCATTGCTGCTGCCAAAGAACTCATTGAAACCGGCATTCCCACTTTTGGTATTTGCTTGGGTCACCAAATCATGGCCTTGGCCAGTGGCGCTAAAACTTTCAAAATGAAATTTGGTCACCATGGTGCCAATCACCCCGTCAAAGACCTCGACTCGGGTCGTGTGTCCATCACCAGCCAAAACCATGGTTTTGCGGTAGACGAAAAATCATTGCCCGCCAACTTGCGCGCCACGCACGTGTCTTTGTTTGACAGCACCTTGCAAGGCTTGGCCCGCACCGACAAGCCAGCGTTTTGTTTCCAAGGTCACCCCGAGGCCTCTCCAGGTCCTCACGACATTGCCTACCTCTTCGATCGCTTCATCAACCTGATGGAGACCAAATAACATGCCAAAGCGCACCGACCTCAAAAGCATTCTCATCATTGGCGCTGGCCCCATCATCATTGGCCAGGCCTGTGAATTCGACTACTCCGGCGTGCAGGCTTGTAAAGCTTTGCGCGAAGAGGGTTACAAAGTCATCTTGATCAACAGCAACCCTGCCACAATCATGACCGACCCCGCTACCGCGGACGTCACCTACATCGAACCCATTACGTGGCAAACGGTTGAAAAGATCATTGCCAAAGAACGTCCCGATGCCATCCTGCCTACCATGGGCGGACAAACAGCACTCAACTGTGCGCTCGATTTGTGGCACAACGGCGTGCTCGACAAATACAAAGTTGAACTCATTGGTGCCACACCTGAAGCCATCGACAAAGCCGAAGATCGCTTGAAGTTCAAAGACGCCATGACCAAAATTGGTTTGGGTTCTGCGCGTTCTGGCATTGCCCACAGCATGGAAGAGGCGTGGTCCGTTCAGCGAACTGTTGGTTTTCCAACTGTCATTCGACCTAGTTTCACATTGGGTGGTACTGGCGGCGGCATTGCCTACAACCCTGAAGAATTCGAGACCATTTGCAAGCGCGGTTTGGAAGCATCACCCACCAACGAACTGCTCATTGAAGAGTCATTGCTTGGTTGGAAAGAGTACGAGATGGAAGTGGTTCGCGACAAGGCGGACAACTGCATAATCATCTGCTCCATCGAAAACCTAGACCCCATGGGCATGCACACCGGCGACTCGATCACGGTGGCACCTGCACAAACCCTCACCGACAAAGAATATCAAATCATGCGGAATGCCAGCTTGGCAGTTCTTCGTGAAATTGGTGTCGACACGGGTGGCTCTAACGTCCAGTTCTCTATCAATCCGCAAGACGGCCGCATGGTGGTCATTGAGATGAATCCGCGAGTGTCACGTTCATCCGCGTTGGCCTCCAAAGCCACTGGTTTTCCCATTGCCAAAGTCGCTGCCAAGCTGGCCGTGGGGTACACCCTCGATGAGTTGCGCAACGAAATTACGGGTGGTGCTACGCCGGCCAGTTTCGAGCCCAGCATCGATTACGTGGTGACCAAGATTCCACGTTTTGCATTTGAAAAATTCCCCACTGCCGATAGCCGCCTCACCACACAAATGAAGTCGGTGGGCGAGGTGATGGCCATGGGCCGTACGTTCCAAGAGTCCTTCCAAAAAGCCTTACGCGGTTTGGAAGTGGGCGTTGATGGCTTGAATGAAAAAACGCAAGACCGCGAAGTGCTTGAAAAGGAACTGGGCGAGCCAGGGCCCGATCGCATTTGGTACGTGGGCGATGCCTTTGCCATGGGTCTCAGCGTCGATGAGGTTTTCAATCTCACCAAAATAGACCCGTGGTTCTTGGTTCAAATTGAAGATATCGTGAAAATTGAACTCGAGTTGGAAACGACCAACTTGAAAGCGATCACGGCTGACGAATTGCGCGCTTTGAAGAAAAAAGGTTTCTCAGACCGTCGTTTGGCCAAGTTGCTCAAAACAACTGAACATGAAATACGCACTCAGCGGCACGCTATGAATGTCCGCCCTGTTTACAAAAGGGTGGATACGTGCGCCGCTGAGTTCTCTACCGACACTGCCTACATGTATTCCACTTATGAAGATGAGTGCGAAGCAGAACCCACCCAAAACAAAAAGATCATGGTCCTGGGCGGCGGCCCCAACCGAATTGGTCAAGGCATTGAGTTTGACTATTGCTGCGTACACGCCGCCTTGGCCATGCGCGAGGATGGTTATGAAACCATCATGGTCAACTGCAACCCCGAAACAGTTTCAACCGACTACGACACGTCAGACCGTTTGTATTTTGAGCCACTCACTTTAGAAGATGTGCTTGAAATTGTGGACAAAGAAAAGCCAATGGGTGTCATCGTTCAGTACGGTGGTCAAACGCCCTTGAAGTTGGCGCTGGGTTTAGAAGCCGCTGGCGTACCCATCATTGGTACCAGCCCCGACATGATTGACGCTGCTGAAGACCGTGAGCGTTTCCAAAAATTGTTGCATGAGTTGGGCTTGCGTCAGCCGCCCAATGCCACAGCCAGAACCGAACCCGAAGCTTTGGAAAAAGCCGCCGCCTTGGGGTACCCCCTGGTCGTTCGCCCCAGTTACGTGCTGGGTGGTC
>CAXNGF010000076.1:0-8113 GCA_964201905.1 Limnohabitans sp.
ACTTGGGTGCCAAGAAGGGCGGCTTTGCCCATGACACAGGGGAGGGGTCTATTTCTAGGTACCACCGTGAACATGGTGGAGATCTTATTTGGGAAATTGGCTCTGGTTACTTTGGCTGTCGCAATGACGATGGCACCTTCAACCCTGAACGTTTTGTCCAAAATGCCTTGTCGCCACAAGTCAAAATGATTGAGATTAAATTGAGCCAAGGTGCAAAACCTGGCCATGGTGGCGTGCTACCTGGGCCTAAAGTAACGCCTGAAATTGCGGAGGCCAGGGGCGTGCCTGTGGGCGTTGACTGTGTCTCGCCAGCGGCACACAGCAGTTTTTCAACGCCCATCGAACTTTTGCAATTTGTCCAAAAATTAAGAGAATTAAGCGGTGGCAAACCAGTCGGATTTAAGTTGTGCATTGGCCATCCCTGGGAGTGGTTTGGCATTGCCAAGGCCATGCAAAAAAACGAAATCTATCCAGACTTTATTGTGATTGATGGTTCTGAGGGGGGCACAGGTGCCGCCCCTGTTGAATTTACTGACCATATGGGAATGCCCATGCTGGAGGGGCTGCGTTTGGTGCACAACACCTTGGTCGGATTGAAATTGCGAAAGCAAATTCGATTGGGTGCCAGCGGCAAGATCATTAGCGGTTTTGATGTCATGCGAACCTTGGCTTTGGGCGCAGACTGGTGCAACAGTGCCAGGGGCTTTATGTTTGCCTTGGGTTGTATTCAAGCGCAAACATGTCATACCGGCAATTGCCCAACAGGTGTGACTACCCAGGATCCCAAGCGTCAAATTGCGCTGGTCGTTCCCAGTAAAGCTGACCGCGTGAGAAATTTCCATCGTCAAACGCTGGAGTCTGTTCAAGAAATGCTTCAAGCCACTGGACTGTCTGCCCCCTCAGAATTGCGCCTGAATCACATCATGCGTCGCGTGAGCGAACATGAAGTTCAAAACTTATCCGACTTGATGTTGAGTGTCAAAGGCGGTGCCTTGCTAGATCCAAATGACTTGGAGGGCTTGTTTGCCAAATACTGGCATATAGCCAGCCCTGAAAGTTTTCATGCTGTATAAATTCAAATCAAAAGCCACTGGCGATCTCATCATGTTGGAACCAGATGCCAAGAGGTTGCTCAAAATCATGGACAGAGAAGACCAGGTCAAGGGAATTTTTCTGGCAAATCAACTTTCCTCGGCAATTTCTGCACTTGAATTGGCCGTGTCACAAGAGGAGGACGAGGGTCTTCAAGATCCCAAGCAAATCAGTTTGCGTCAGCGCAGCCTTCCCATGCTGAAGATGTTAAAGCAGTGCCTCAAACAATCTGCAGACGTGGTTTGGGGTGTTTGACAAATAGCAGTTGTTTGCTTGGCTGTTTATTTGGTAAACAAAGGTCCAGATAACTTAAAGCCAGCTTGGATGTTTCGTTTTGCAAACCATCCTTGGTTCATTTCCAACACAAACCGAACGGGTTTTTTAGAGCAGTGTGAGTCGTCGTTCATGGGCTTCATGTCGACCAAATTGACAATGCTGCCATCGTCTAATACAAAGGCTGCTGTGAGTGGCAACAGAGTGTTGCGCATCCAAAAACACTGAACTGCGGGCTGTTCAAATACAAACAACATGCCCTCGTTTTGGGGCATTTCTTTGCGCCACATCAGCCCAATTTGCCGTTGTTCAAAGTCTTGTGCCAATTGCACCTGAATCAAATGCATGCCTGCATTCAATGTGGCTCTTGGAAGTTGAGTTTGCGGCGTACCTTGAGCGCTTACGGACAATGTCAAAAATGCAGACAAAAGACATCCAGCCATGTATCTGCAAGTTTTGGTTAGAGCGCCAAAATGATATTGGGAAAAGTGATTCATGGGGCGTGACGAAGAGGACATAAGGTAAAGGGATTGTGACTGATTTTGTCCTAGAATGAATTCAGGGAGATACTGCTCATGTACCAACACATTCAAGTTCCACCAGAAGGTGAAAAAATCACGATCAACGTCGATCATTCATTGAATGTGCCTTCGAACCCCATCATCCCATTCATCGAGGGCGATGGCACGGGCATTGACATCACACCTGTCATGCTGCACGTGGTCAACGAAGCAGTGCAAAAAGCCTATCAAGGAAAACGCCAAATCCATTGGATGGAGGTTTTTGCTGGTCACAAGGCGACACAGCTTTATGGTCCTGATGTTTATTTGCCAGCAGAAACTTTGACAGCTTTAAAAGAATATGTTGTCTCTATCAAAGGACCCTTAAGTGCACCACCTAGCGGTGATATTCGTTCTCTCAATGTTGCCATTCGACAAGAATTAGACCTCTACGCATGTTTAAGGCCCTTGAGGTATTTCAAAGGCGTTCCATCGCCAGTGCGCGAGCCAGAGAAAACCAACATTGCCCTTTTCCGAGAAAACTCTGAGGATATTTACGCTGGCATTGAATATGCTGCGCACAGCGAAGCAGCTCAAAAACTCATCGCTTTTTTAACCAAGGAGCTTGGAGCAAACAGCATTCGTTTTCCAGCCACCTCCGGCATTGGCATCAAACCTGTTTCTAGCGAAGGCACACAACGCCTGATGAGAAAGGCTATTCAATATGCCATTTACCACGACAAACCCAGCGTGACCATTGTTCACAAGGGAAGCATTATGAAGTACACGGAAGGCGCATTCCGAGACTGGGCCTACCTGTTGGCTCAGACAGAGTTTTCTGCCAAATTGATTGACGATGGCCCTTGGTGCCTTATTCAAAATCCGAAGACAGGTAAAAACATCACAGTGAAAGACATCGCCATGGATGCTTTCTTGCAGCAAATTCTCATGAGACCGCAAGAATTCTCGGTCGTGGCAACTTTAAATCTCAATGGTGACTACATCTCTGATGCGGTGTCTGCTCAAGTCGGTGGCATTGGCATTGCGCCAGGCGCCAACATGTCGGACAGCGTGGCGTGCTTTGAAGCCACCGTAGATGCATTGGCCAAGTTTGCTGGCAAAGACTATGTGAATCCTGGCTCTGAAATTTTGTCAGCAGAAATGATGCTTCGTTATCTGGGCTGGACCGAGGCCGCAGACATCATCATTCGCGCCATGGAAGATGCCATTCAAAGCAAGCGTGTCACGCACGATTTTGCGAAGCTCATGGAGGGTGCGTCTCAAGTGAGTTGCTCTGGATTTGGTCAAGTCGTAGTTGATTTCATGTGATGTTTCTTTCTCTAGCTAAAGCGCTCATCTAACATGTACGAAGAAAATCAAAGCTTCGTGCCTGAATCTTTCATGATGTTGTACGTCAAGCCAGGTCAATACAAACCCAGCTTGCCGCGCCAAGAATTAATCCAACGCTATGAGTTTTGTGAAGACATGGCCAACATGTTGACGGACACAGTAAGCACCCAGCAATTTCAGCTTGGGATTACAGAAAGTGATGCGCTGGAAAAATGCTGGCAAGGCCTGTTAGCAACTCCCGAGCTCATCAACTCCGAAGAAGCTTTTTGGGTGGTTTGCCGATTGGCAGAAATTCTGTCTTGGCCCATTCCAAGTTGGCCCATGCAGCCACATGACACAATGTGACTCGGATCCTGTTCTATTTTTAAGAGTGGCATTTCAGAGATTGAACCTATGCAGCAAGATATATTGATCAATTGGTCACCTCAAGAAACACGTGTTGCTGTTGTTGAGCAGGGCGCAGTGCAAGAGTTGCACGTAGAGCGCTCCCTAGAGCGTGGTTTGGTTGGCAATGTTTTTTTGGGCAAGGTTGCGCGTGTTTTGCCCGGCATGCAGTCTGCCTTTATCGACATTGGCCTAGAGCGTGCTGCCTTTTTGCATGTTGCAGATGTCTGGCAGAGGCAGCCCGAAGGCGAACCACCTCAAGTTGCCCGCAGTAGTCAAGCCTTGGTCCCTATTGAAAAGCAAGTGTTTGAAGGCCAAGCCTTGATGGTTCAAGTCATCAAAGATCCGATTGGCACCAAAGGCGCCAGGCTTTCTACTCAAATTAGCATTGCAGGACGGCATTTGGTCTTTTTGCCTCAAGACGATCACATTGGGGTATCTCAAAAAATCCCATCAGATCAGCGTGATGCGCTGCGAGAGCGCTTGCAAAACTTGGTGGGTGCGCAAGGTGGTGGGTTTATCTTGCGAACCAATGCCGAGGATTCCAGCGATGCCGAGTTGGGTGAAGATATTGCTTATCTTCGCAAAACTTGGGCGCGAATAAAGGATGCCTCTATCAAACTGCCTGTGCAGTCATTGCTTCATCAAGACCTGACTCTTTTGCAAAGGGTTTTGCGAGATTTGGTAGCCGAAGGCACGCAAAACATTCGAATTGACTCTAAAGAACAATTTGAGCATTTGTCCACCTTTGCCAAAGAGTTCATGCCGGCTTCTGCAACTCGGCTTCAACTTTACAAAGGTGAGCGTCCTATTTTTGATTTGTATTCAATTGATGAAGAAGTGGCTAAAGCCTTGGGACGCCGCGTTGAATTGAAGTCAGGTGGCTACCTCATCATCGATCAAACAGAAGCTCTGACCACCGTGGATGTGAATACAGGTGGCTATGTGGGAGCCCGCAATTTTGACGACACCATTTTCAAAACCAATTTAGAAGCAGCGCATGCCATTGCCAGACAACTGCGGTTGCGAAATCTGGGCGGCATCATCATTGTTGACTTCATTGACATGTCTCGTGAGGAACATCAGACCGCTGTTCTCGAAGAATTTAAAAAGCAATTAAGTCGCGATCGGGTTAAAACAATGGCGGGTGGATTTTCGCAACTGGGGCTGCTGGAAATGACACGCAAGCGAACGCGAGAGTCCTTGTCGCACATGCTGTGTGAACCTTGCCCAAGCTGTGACGGCAAAGGAAGAGTCAAAACCAATCGCACAGTGGTTTACGATATTCTGCGTGAAATATTGCGAGAGGCTCGCCAGTTCAATCCAAGAGAGTTTCGGGTGGTTGCTGCGCCTGCTGTTATCGAGTTATTGCTTGATGAGGAGAGCCAGCATCTAGCGGCGCTGTCTGATTTCATTGCCAAGCCTATTTCGCTTCAAAGCGAAACTGCCATGGGGCAAGAGCAATACGACATTGTGTTACTTTGATTCAAGTCGCATCGCTTTTGTGATGCAGCCTTGAATAAACCCCACCGGCCCTCAGAAGCACCTCATGCCGGCCTTGCTCCACAATTTCCCCTTGCGACATGACGACCACTCTGTCTGCATGTTCAATGGTTGAAAGCCGGTGCGCAATGATCAAGGTGGTGCGGCCTTTCATGAGATTTTGCAAGGCCTCTTGCACCCAACGTTCTGATTCATTGTCAAGAGCCGATGTGGCTTCATCCAGAATGAGGATTGGCGCATTTTTATACAGCGCCCTGGCGATGGCCAAACGCTGCCTTTGCCCTCCAGAGAGCTCGGTAGCGTTGTGTCCCAGCATCGTGTCCATGCCTTGTGGCAACTTGCCTAGATGTTCGTCCAGGTTGGCGGCCTTTAAACAGGCTTGTATTTTGACGCGATCAAGCACTTGTCCCAAGGCAACATTGGCTGCAACGGTGTCATTCAACATCACCACATCTTGACTGACCATGGCAAATTGCTGACGCAACTGTTGGAGTGGCCACTCTTGAATGTCAGTGCCATGCAGGATAACTTGACCAGAGCTGGGTTGTACAAATCGCGGCAATAAATTGACCAATGTGGTTTTGCCTGAACCACTGGTGCCAACAAATGCCACAGTTTCGCCAGCTTGAATTTGAAGGCTTAAATTGTTCAACGCAGGCGAAGTATCTGCGGCATATTGAACATGGACGTTCTTAAATTCAATACTGCTTGCATGGCTTTGATTGTTTGGATTCAAGGTGTTTATGTGACTGTGGACTTTGGCTGGAATTGCGTGGCCATCAGCTTCAATTTGAACCTCTTCCAATAAACGCAGGCCCCTTTCAAGGGCGGCTAAACCACGCGTAACTGGGGTCGCTACATCTGCCAGTCGCTTGATGGGGGAGACCAGCATCAACATGGCTGTAATGAACGCAACAAAACCGCCCACTGTGGCACCTTCTAAGCCGCTTCGGCTTTGAATCAAGGCTACGACCAAAACAGTTGACAAAGCCACAGCGGCCATCAGTTGTGTAAGGGGCGACATGGCCGCCGATGCAATAGTCGATTTCAAGGCCAAGCTTCTGAGGCGTTGGCTTAAAGCTTGAAAGCGATTGAGTTGGCTTTCCTGAGCGCCATGAAGTCGAACCATTCGGTGGGCCAATACATTCTCTTCCACCACATAAGCCAAATTGTCAGTTGCAGATTGGCTGTCACGGGTTAGCTTGTAAAGGCGCTTGGAGAGTTTTTTCATGATCCAAGCTGAACCTGGGACCACGATGAAGACCAACATGGTTAGTTTCCAGTTCAAAAACATCAAATAGCCGACCAAGGCCAGTAACGTAAAGCCATCTCTAGAGAGGCCCAAAAGTGCTGAAATCAGTTGCGTTGCGCCTGTTTGAACTTCGTACACCAAGGTGTTGGACAACGCACTTGAAGAATGCTTGCTAAAGACAGACATGTCAGCCTGCATCAGTCTGCGAAACAAAGCCTCGCGCAAGGCTTGCATGCCGTCGTTGGCGATGCGAGCGAGGGCATATTGAGATACAAAAAAAGCAAGTCCCCTGACGAAAAAAATACCAATCACTGCGGCAGGCACCCACCAAAGTGGCAGGCTGTTTTCGGCGAATCCCTCATCAAGCAGGGGTTTAAACAGGGCGGGAATGAGGGGTTCAGTGGCGGCAGCAAGAAGCGTTGCCAAGATGGCAAGCGTCCATACGCCTCTTTGTTGACCAAAGTATGGCCAAAGTCGGCGCATCCGCGTCAGGTAACTTAATTCCTTTGGGGTGCTATCTTTGGCGTTGGTTGTCATTAAATTGATTTTACTGCGTGTCACAATGTTAAATTACCGGTGTTTTGAATGGCTTTCCATATGAAAAAGACCTCCTTGTTGACCTATTTTGTGACTTTAAAGTGGTTTTTCAGCGTTTTGATACTTGGTTGTGCCTTTGCCACCAACATGGCATGGGCTCAGTTCAAAGTTGACGTCTCAGGTGTTGGATTAACCCAGGTTCCTATTGCCATCGCCACTTTCAAGGGTGAAGAATTGGCACCGCAGAAGACCTCAGCCATCTTGTTGGCTGATTTGGAACGAAGCGGTCAATTTAGAGGTATCTCCAACTTAGGAATGAATTTGGACGAACTGTCCCGGCCTGATCACGCTTTGTTGAGACAGAAAAGTGCGGATGCACTTGTGGCGGGAAGTTCAACCCGCTTAGCCGATGGTCGCTATGAAGTTCGTGCCAAGTTGTGGGACGTGGTCACTGGTCAAGAACGCGGCGACTATCGTGAAACTGTCGCTGCGGCTGATTTGCGTTTATCTGCGCACCGTCTGGCTGACTGGGTTTATGAAAAACTCACGGGCGAAAAGGGTGTCTTTGCAACCCGCATTGCCTACATCACCAAAACCTCGGGCAAATACAGCCTTTGGATTGCCGATTCAGATGGCGAGAACGCGCAATCGGCCCTCACAAGTTCCGAGCCCATCATTTCCCCATCTTGGTCGCCAAAGGGAAATCAATTGGCTTATGTTTCATTTGAGTCTCGCAAGCCTGTAATTTATGTCCATGAACTTGCAACCGGAAAGCGCAAAGTCATCGCCAACTTCAAAGGGTCCAACAGCGCTCCTGCTTGGTCGCCTGATGGCCGTTCTTTGTTAGCCACATTAAGCCGCGATGGTGGCTCACAGTTGTATCTGATTGATGTGGCATCTGGCGAAGCTAAACGCTTAACGCAAAACTCGGGCATTGATACTGAGCCAAGTTTTTCACAAGATGGCTCCAAGATCTACTTTGTGTCTGATCGAGGAGGAAGTCCTCAAATTTACAAAATGAACAGCTCCGGATCGGGCGCAGAAAGAGTCACTTTTGGCGGAAGTTACAATATCTCACCTGCACTTAGCCCAGATGGGCGGTGGCTAACTTTCATTTCGCGTGTGGGAGGGCAGTTCAAAGTTCAAGTCATGAATTTGAGCACCGGCCAGTCAATCTCCATCACTGAAACCACAGCCGATGAGCGACCTAGCTTTGCACCTA
>CAXNGF010000077.1:0-8068 GCA_964201905.1 Limnohabitans sp.
CAAGTGAAAAAGCTCGGCCAAGAATTGGGGGCCAGCGTGGAATGCTTTCAAACCAACTTTGAAGGCGCCATGGCTGAAAAAATTCACCATGCACATACCGATGGGGTTGACGCCGTCCTGATCAACGCAGGGGCTTGGACACACTACAGCTATGGCATTCGCGATGCCTTGGCTATTTTGAAGTGCCCGATCATCGAAGTGCACATGTCCAACATCCATGCCCGTGAATCATTTAGGCACAACTCGGTCATTGCAGAAATTGCAAAAGGCCAAATTGCAGGTTTTGGTGTCGACAGTTATTTGTTGGGTTTAAGGGCTGCAGTGTCTGCAGTTCAATCTAAGGTTTAAGTTAAGCCAACTACAAGGTCTTTTTCAAAGCAAGCTGAAAAGCCTCTGGCGCTTCAAACTGCACCCAATGCCCAGAGCCAGAAACAAGTTGCCACGAAGCCAACTGAGGTGTGACATTTTTGAAAAGCGCTTCCACTTCAGTCATGCACCCATGATAGAGCGCGTCCCACTCTCCATAAATGACATGCACAGGACACGCAATGTGCGGCAGGGCTTCGGCCACGATGGGTGAGCCCGATAGACGTCTGCGCGGCATTCGATCTCGCTCCACATTCAAGCGGTGCAGTGCCATGGCCAATTCATCGAGATTGTTTTCATCGTGCAACATCAATGCCAACAGGTTGTACCTGTGAGCTTGAGTTTGCAACTCTTGTGTCGCCAAGTGGCGCCAACCCTTCAAGGGAACTCTTTGGGGCGATTTAATTCCTAAGCCTGGTGATCCCACCAAGATCAAGTTTTTTGCATCCTGAGGGTAAGCAGCCAACCACAGTGCTGCTGCCATCCCGCCAAAGGAAAAGCCAATGAAACTCACCTTTTTAGAAGCACGCAGCATTTGCCAAGCCGCATGCAAAGGTTCAATCAAAGCATCTACATCGCCGCCTTGTTCAGGCAAAGCTGAATCGCCAAAGCCAGGCAGATCGACGGCCAGAACATGAAAACCATCTGCCACAAGAGGGGCCACATTGCGAATCCAATGTGTCCAACTGCCACTACCGCCATGAAGCAACACAAGGGTTGAAGCACCCTGCTCTAAGGCTTCATGTCCCCACTCATGCCAAACCATGGGGCCTGGCAACTGAAGTTGACGACCCGCCAACAAAGAAGTCGCAACTTGAGGTGACAAGCATCGCAAGACTTCGGGCGCTATGTGAATGGATTTTTGAATTAAGGTCATGACAAACTTTAGGTCCGCCTTTACAGGGTTGGCTTCAATGTGCCCGTTGCTCACTAACTGCTGGGTGCTGCAAACGCCAAACGCGATAGGCTGCGGCAGTGGCAATCAGTGCTGCAATCAAGGAAAGCCAATAGACGCTTTGCAGACCAAATCGATCACTTAACAAGCCACCAGCCAAGCCACCCAACACACCCGGAAAACCATAAGCAACGACGGTGTAAAGCGCTTGACCTCGACCCCTCAAGCGACCTGGAAAATGATGCGACAAAAGGGCAATGCAAGCGGTATGGTGGGCTGCAAATGTGATCGCATGAATGGCTTGCGCCAACAGCAACACCCAAAGCACGTCGGCCCATTGGGCTGTCATGCCCATGCGCAAGGTCATGGCCACAGAACAAACCACCAACCAAGCCGTCAAAGGCAACTTAGGCATCCATTTGGCTTGTGTGAAAAACCAGCCAATTTCAACAATGACTGACACTGCCCAGAGCATGCCAATCCAAACTTTGCTGTAACCCAAAGAGTCCAAATACAAGGAGAAAAACACATACACACCCATGTGCGAAAAAACATGAAAAAACGCCGCAATGAAGAACCACATGACAGGCTTTTGACGCAACACTGGCCAGACAGCCACCTTGGTGTCGTTTAAAGGCACGGCTTCTTTTAAGTTGGGCAACATCCAAACACTGGCCGCGACAGCCGCCAAACTCATGACGGTCCAACCCGGAAAATGTTGCATGCCGAAATATTCAAACCAGGCACCGGCCAAAAACACTGTGAACAAAAACCCGATCGAGCCAAACAAACGCACACGGCCATAACGTTTGGCATCAAAAGCACCGCCCTGACTAACCAAATGGGCCATAGCTGCCTCGCTCATGGGCATCATGGCACTGGTGTGGGTGAACATGACCAACAGCACCAAACCCAAACCGATCGGGCCTAATTCAAAAAACAAAATACATGCGCACAGCATGGCAGCGGTGGCGCCATAGCGAAGCAAACTAACTCGCTCACCTGTATGGTCGCTGAGCCAACCCCAAGCATAGGGCGCAAACAAGCGAGTGGCCGCCTGCACAGAGGTCAGAATACTGATGGCCACCAAACCAAATCCCAATTCTTTAAGCCAGAGTGGCAAATAGGGATTGAAAAATCCGATGTGTGCGAAGTAGCTGGCGGAAACAGCCGCAAATGGAATCAATTGGCGGCGGTTGGCCGCTGAAGAATTGGGCATTGAAGCCCCTTAAGAATGGGCAGGCTGAACAACGTCGCCGCACTGGGCTCTGTGTTGCAACACATGATCGATGACCACCAAAGCCAACATGGCTTCGGCGATGGGCGTTGCACGAATGCCCACACAAGGGTCATGACGACCTTTGGTGAGCACCTCAACGGAGTTGCCTTGCGTATCAATCGAAGGACGGGGTATGAGGATGGAGCTGGTGGGCTTCACTGCAATGGACACTTCGAGATCTTGACCCGTGCTGATACCGCCCAGTACACCACCCGCGTTGTTACCCACAAAGCCATGGGGTGTCATGGGGTCACCATGCTCACTGCCCTTTTGTGTGACGCATGCAAAGCCTGCGCCAATTTCAACGCCCTTGACCGCATTGATGCCCATCATGGCATAGGCAATATCAGCATCAAGCTTGTCATACAAGGGTTGTCCCAAACCGACAGGCATGCCCTGAGCCACCACTCGCAAACGAGCACCGCATGAATCGCCCGACTTGCGCAAAGCGTTCATGTAATCCTCAAGCGCGCTGACGTCGGCCACTGGCGCAAAAAATGGATTTTGGTGAACATAATCCCAGCTCTCAAATCCAATGGGCACTTCGCCAATTTGGGTCATGCAGCCTTTGAAGGTGGTGCCGTGTTGAGTCGCCAACCATTTTTTTGCAACTGCGCCAGCAGCCACCATGGGGGCTGTTAAACGCGCAGACGAGCGCCCTCCACCGCGTGGGTCGCGCAAGCCATACTTGCGCAAGTAAGTGAAGTCGGCATGACCAGGGCGAAATGTTTGAACAATGTCACCGTAATCTTTGCTGCGTTGGTCGGTATTTTGAATGAGCAGCGCAATGGGAGTACCTGTGGTTAGTCCTTGGTACACACCCGACAAAATTTGGACCGTGTCGGGTTCGTTGCGCTGAGTGACAAATTTGGATGTCCCAGGCCGGCGGCGATCGAGATCGGGCTGAATGTCAGCTTCAGACAGCGTCATACCGGGAGGGCAACCGTCAATCACGCAGCCAATGGCTGGGCCGTGGGATTCACCAAAGTTGGTGACCGAAAATAGGGTGCCGAAGGTATTGCCGCTCATATTCCCCCATTATCTCAGAGGGTGGGCGCCTCTTTCTGATCTTTCTCTTCGCCCTCTGGCCAATCGCGAATATAGGCTTTGAGCATTTTGTTTTCAAAATTTTGGCTGTCTACCACTGCTTTGGCCACATCGTAAAAGCTAATGACGCCCATCAGCATGCGTTTGTCCATGACGGGCATATAGCGCGCATGGTTGTTCAGCATCATGCGCCTAACCTCGTCCATGTCAGTTTCGCTGGTGCAGGTGATTGGGGCATCGTCCATCGATTTTCGAACAGAGATATTGCCAATGGAACCCCCGTTTTGGGCCAAGGTTTGCATGACTTCACGAAATGTCAACATGCCCACCAGGTCGCCATGCTCCATGACCACCAAGGAACCAATGTCTTTTTCAGACATGATTTGAATGGCTGTGGCCAAATTTTCGTCTGGTGTGACGGTGATCAGGCTATGACCCTTGACGCGAAGGATGTCACTGACTTTCATGGGGTTCTCCTAGTGAGCAATCAATATAGCCCACAATGTTGGCTATGAACAGTAAAAGCTTACCCTTAAGCACTTGCCCCAAACTTTCAGTCTTTTCTATGGAGAGAACCTATGCCTGGCTACTCAGACCCTGGTTTTGACACCCTCGCTTTGCACGCCGGCGCGGCCCCTGATCCCACCACAGGCGCACGCGCTGTCCCCATTCACCTCACCACTTCTTTTGTCTTTGAATCAAGCGACCAAGCCGCCTCGCTGTTCAACCTAGAACGCGCCGGCCATGTTTACAGTCGCATCAGCAATCCCACCAATGCTGTTTTGGAGCAGCGAATTGCCGCCTTAGAAGGCGGCATTGGTGCCATTGCAACGGCCAGCGGGCAAGCCGCCTTGCACCTTGCCATTACCACTCTGATGGGTGCAGGCTCGCACATCGTGGCATCTTCAGCCCTCTATGGTGGCTCGCACAATTTGCTGCACTACACACTCAGTCGCTTTGGCATTGAAACAACTTTTGTGAAACCTGGCGATTTGGACGCTTGGCGCTCAGCCGTTCAACCCAACACCAAATTATTTTTTGGTGAGACAGTGGGCAATCCCGGCATGGACGTACTCGATTTACCCGCAGTCAGTCAAATTGCGCATGCTGCAGGCGTACCCCTTTTGGTTGATGCCACCCTCACTTCGCCTTGGCTCATGAAGCCCTTTGAACACGGTGCAGACTTGATCGTGCACTCGGCTACCAAATTTTTATCAGGGCACGGCACCGTGATAGGCGGTTTGGTGGTCGATGGCGGCAGCTTTGATTGGTCAGGGCCCCACACCGAAGGCAAATTTACAGAACTCACACAAGCCTACGAAGGCTTTCACAACATGGTGTTCAACGAAGAAAGTACCGTTGGCGCATTCCTTCTTCGAGCCAGACGCGAAGGTCTGCGCGACTTTGGCGCTTGCATGAGTCCGCACACAGCATGGCTCATTTTGCAGGGTATCGAAACCTTGCCGCTGCGCATGGCACGCCATGTGAGCAACACCGAAAAAGTGGTCAACTTTTTGGCAGCGCACCCCATGGTGAGTCGTGTGGGTCACCCGATGTTAGAGGCGCATCCCAGCCACGCATTGGCGCAAAAATTATTGCCGCGCGGCGCAGGTTCTGTGTTTAGTTTTGACATAAAAGGTACGCGCGAGCAAGGCAAGGCCTTCATCGAAGCATTGCAAGTTTTCAGTCACTTGGCCAATGTGGGCGACTGCCGTTCTTTGGTGATTCATCCCGCCAGCACCACGCACTTCAGGGTTGACGATGAAACCCTTAAGGCCTCGGGCATTGGCCCTGGTACGGTGCGTTTGTCGATTGGCTTAGAAGATCCAGATGATTTGATTGACGATTTAAAACGTGCGTTAAAGGCCGCGGAAAAATCTGCCATTCAAACCGGAGGTACAGCATGATTTACACCGTGCAAAGCGCCCCACTTTATGTTTACACAGGCGGCAAAAGCTTTGACCCCTCCAAGCCCACGGCCGTGTTCATCCATGGCGTTTTGAATGATCACAGTGTTTGGATTTTGCAAACGCGTTATTTTGCAAACCATGGGTGGAACGTTTTGGCTGTTGACTTGCCAGGTCACGGCAGAAGCGGTGGCAAAGCGCCTGCGACTGTGCAAGAAGCAGCGCAAAGCATCATTGCCCTGCTTGATGCCGCGGGCGTTTCAAAGGCAGTGTTGATAGGACACAGTTTTGGCTCGCTCATTGCACTGCATGCAACTGCCGAAAATCCAAGTCGAGTTTCTCAATTGATGATGGTGGGCACCGCTTACCCCATGCGCGTCTCACCCGCTTTACTCAACAGTTCTTTGAATGATCCTCAAAAAGCCATTCAGATGGTCAATGTGTTTTCTCACTCTACATTGGCACCACCGCCCAGTGCTCTTGGCCCAGGTACATGGCTTTTAGGGGGTGGCAAAGCCCTGATGCGCAGAGTCTTGGCCAGCAACCCCCATGAAAATATTTTCAGCCTGGGTTTTAATGCCTGCGACAGCTACGACCAAGGCGAAGTTTCGATGGCCAAAGTGACTTGTCCCATCCTCTTTTTGCTGGGTAAAAAAGACCAAATGACGCAGCCCAAAGCTGCTCAAAGCTTGATTAAATCCGCCCGTGACGGCCAAGTGGCCATGGTCAACGCAGGGCATCAACTGATGGTCGAAGCGCCAGAAGAAACATTGAGCGCCATGATTGCATTTTGCAAAAAATGATGCGCCCTTCACTCATTGCACCTTCACTCATTACGCCTGCACTTTCTGCGCAGCGTGTGCAAGAGATTTGCAGCGAGTTTGATTTGCGCAATTTGCCAGCAGATTTTTTGGCAAACCCCTATCCGGTCTATGCTGCATTGCGTCAGCACGAGCCCATCAAACGCATGCCCGATGGCTCTTACTTTTTAACTCGGCATGAAAATCTGGTCTCGGTCTACCGAGATGCCGCAACGTTCAGCTCAGACAAGCGCGTTGAGTTTTCGCCTAAATACAACCATGCTCCTTTTAACCAAGCGCCTTTTGCGCTCCCCGGACAAGATGCGCCGCTGTATGAACATCACACCAACAGTCTGGTATTCAACGATGCGCCTAGGCACACTCGCGTGCGCAAACTCATCATGGGTGCACTCATGCGTCGCGCTATCGACGCTATGGAAACGGGTTTAATCGAACTGGTAGACAGTCTTTTAGACAAACTCGAAGACCAAACAAAAGGCGATTTGATTGAAGATTTTGCATCTGCAATACCGGTTGAAGTCATTGGCAATTTACTCAATGTACCTCACGCCGATCGCGGGCCACTGAGGGGCTGGTCATTGGCCATATTGGGAGCCTTAGAACCTCGGCTCACACTTGACCAAGAAGAGCTTGGCCATCGCAGCGTGAAAGAGTTTTTAAGTTATTTGCGCGACCTGGTGGCCGATCGCCGTAAGCACCCAGGCAATCCCGATCAAGATGTTTTGACGCGCTTGATTTTGGGTGACAAAGACATTCCTTCAAATTCACCAGACACCGAAAGCCTGAGTGAAGTTGAGCTACTTCAAAACTGTGTTTTTCTTTTGAATGCAGGTCATGAGACGACAACCAATTTAATTGGCAATGCATTGATTAGTTTGATTGAACATCCTGCGCAACATGCTCAATTAAGGTCTGACCTCATGAGCGCGCAAGCAAGTTCGCAAACTGAACAAACCACACACATTCTCAATGTGGCAATCGATGAATTTTTGCGATTTGAAGCGTCCAATCAACTGAGCAATCGGCGGGCTGTGAAAGCATGTCAAGTTGGCGAGGTCGATTTGCCCGCAGGTGCACTGGTCACGCTGTGCATTGGCGCAGCCAACCGTGATCCTCTGCTTTTTTTCGAGCCAGACAAGCTTGATTTAACGCGAATCCAAAATAAGCATCTGTCATTTGGCTTTGGTGTCCATCAATGTGCGGGGCTGAGTCTGGCAAGACTCGAAGGTCGAATTGCCATTGGGCGATTTTTAAATCGATTTCCAAATTATGATCTCAGCGAATTGCCTAAGAGGGGCGGCAGGGCTCGCTTTAGGGGCTTTTTAAATGCACCGTTCCGCACGAACTAACATTAATTTTTTCCAAAAAAAAGGAGCTAACATGAACACCACCGAAGAATTGAAGCTTGAACCCGATGCAAGCAGTTTCTCCAGCTTTGAATCGTTCTATCCTTTTTATTTGAATGAACACAGCAACATCACGTGCCGCCGCCTTCACTTTTTAGGGTCTACCCTCTCTTTGATTTGCCTGGCGATGCTCTTGGCCACTGCCAAGCCGCAGTACTTCTTGTACGGTTTGCTGTGTGGCTACGGCTGCGCTTGGATAGGTCATTTTGGTTTTGAGAAAAACAAACCCGCCAGCTTCAAACGACCTCTTTACAGCTTCATGGGCGACTGGGTCATGTACAAAGACATGTGGACGGGCAAGATCAAGTTTTGATCACATCGACCAACTTAAGACGGGTCAGTTGGGT
>CAXNGF010000078.1:0-8011 GCA_964201905.1 Limnohabitans sp.
TTTGGCACCTTGCTGGTCTTTGTCACAGCCTATTTGCTTGAAAAAACCAAAGGCATGAACTTGGTTCGCGCACCCCTTCATTTGCTGGCCGTGATACCCATGGCTGTGCCTGGATTGGTCTTGGGTCTGGGTTATATCTTTTTCTTCAACATGCCCAGTAACCCATTGCACGGCATGTACCAAAGCATGGCACTGCTGACCCTTTGCACCATTGTTCACTTGTACACCACAGGGCATTTAACGGCCACCACGGCACTGAAGTCTTTGGATGCTGAATTTGAATCGGTCAGCGCTTCACTCAAAGTACCTTTTTATAAAACCTTTTGGCGCGTGACATTGCCCATTTGCACGCCTGCCATGGTGGACATTGCCAGGTATTTTTTCATCAATGCCATGACAACCATCTCGGCCGTGGTATTTTTGTATTCTCCCGAAACCAAAGTGGCCTCCATCGCTATTTTGAATTTGGATGAGGCAGGGGACATTGGCGCGGCTGCGGCCATGGCTGTTTTGATTGCACTCATTTCAGCTACCGCCACTGTTGTTTTTGCTTGGCTTGGCTGGTTTGTCGATAAACGGACACAAGCCTGGCGCAGTCGATGATTGTTCAATTCCGATCAGATCAAGTTTTTAATTCACTTTGACACAAGAGACAAGCTCACCATGCAACGCGAAGCAATTCTTCTAACCCCCGGCCCCTTAACCACCACCCTGCGAACCAAGCTGGCCATGTTGCGAGACTGGGGTTCTTGGGACAGCGAATTTATGGCTGTCACTGCACGCGTTCGAAAGAGCTTGCTCCAAATTGTGCATGGTCAAGAAACGCATGTCGTGATCCCGCTCCAAGGCAGCGGCACCTTTAGCGTGGAAGCAGCCGTAGCCACAGTGGTACCCCCAAGCGGTCACATTTTGGTTTTGGACAATGGCGCCTATTGCAAACGTGCGGCCAAACTGTCCACCATGATGGGGCGCAAAACCACGGTTGTGCCAACACCGGAAGATCAATGCGTCTCGCCAAGCTCACTCGAAGCACTGCTAGAAAACGACGTCAGCATTACACATGTGGTGCTCATCCACTGCGAAACAGGTGCTGGCGTTTTAAACCCCCTCCACGATATTGCCAAAGTGTGCGAGAAGCACAATAAAGGCCTCATTGTGGATGCCATGAGCTCATTTGCAGCTCTAGAAATTGACGCCCGCACGACACGCTTTGATGCTCTCATTGCTGCCAGCGGCAAATGCCTAGAAGGCGTACCTGGCATGGGCTTTGTGTTTATTCGCAAAGCCATTTTGGACAGTTGCGCCGGCAACAACACCTCCTTGGCCATGGACTTGCACGACCAATACGTGTACATGGAAAAAACTGGTCAATGGCGCTTTACGCCACCGACCCATGTCATGGTGGCCTTGGCTGAAGCCATTCAGCAATTTGAAGACGAAGGCGGTCAGCCTGCGCGCTTAAAACGCTATCAAAACAACTGCAAAACCCTGGTCGAGGGCATGGCCGCCTTAGGATTCAAGCCGTATTTAGATCCCTCCGTACAGGCACCCATCATTGTGACCTTTCACGCACCAGCAGATACCCATTACGAATTTAGAAAATTCTACGAAGCTGCCAAGAAGCATGGCTTTATTTTGTACCCAGGCAAGCTCACTGAAATTGAAACATTCCGTGTGGGCTGCATTGGTGCCATTGGCCCCATCGAAATGCAACAAGCTGTGCATGCTGTTGCTTTGGCATTAAAAGAATTGGGCATTGCCAGCGGCGCAGCCGCTTAAGTGTTGTCAGTGAAATGAAATTCTAAATTTGCAAAGGACTGATCATGGCCACCTCCAAAGTACACCCTGCGCTTAAATCAGTTGAAAAAAGCGGAGCCCAAAAAGTCAAAGTGGCCGTGAGCGACATCGACGGCATTTTGCGTGGCAAATACCTGCACATCGACAAATTCAAAAGCGCGGCAGAGCCTTACCCAGCAGGCGGTTTCGGTTTTTGCGACGTGGTGTTTGGCTGGGACTCCTCCGATCAGTGCTATGACAATACCTCCGTCACAGGATGGCAGCATGGCTTTCCAGATGCCTTGGCTCGCTTAGATCTGGACACTGCTCGCAATGTGCCTTGGGACAATAACGTTCCATTCTTTATAGGTGAATTCATTAACAGCGATGGCACACCCCATCCACTTTGCCCACGTCAAACTTTGAAGAAAGTAATCAAGCGTGCCGCCAAAATGGGCGTCAACCCCATGTGCGGCATGGAGTTTGAGTGGTTCAACTTTTTAGAGAACTCTCATTCCTGGGAAAGTAAAAAAGGCGTGGGGCCCACACCGCTCACACCTGGCATGTTTGGTTACTCATTGCTACGCATGAACCAAAATCGCGAATTCTTCAACGCCATTCAAGACGAGATGCTGCAATTTGGCGTACCCATTGAAGGCTTGCACACAGAAACGGGGCCTGGTGTTTACGAAGCCGCCATTGCCTTTAGCGATGCACTGACACAAGCCGATCGCGCCATTTTGTTTAAAACAGGCACCAAAGAAATTGGTGCGCGTTTTGGCATCATGCCCAGCTTCATGGCCAAATGGAATGCCGCTTATCCGGGGTGCAGTGGCCACATCCACCAAAGCATGAGCGACGGCAAAAAGAATTTGTTTGCCGATGCCAAAGGACGTCACGGCATGAGCAAAATGTTTGAAAGCTATTTGGCAGGCCAAGTGGCCCACTTGATGGAATTTGCGCCCATGTTCTGGCCCACCATCAACAGTTACAAGCGATTGGTCGATGGCTTCTGGGCCCCTGTCAAACCCACTTGGGGTGTCGACAATCGCACCGCCAGTTTCCGTGTCATTGCGGGCTCACCGAAATCAACCCGACTCGAAACTCGCTGCCCAGGCGCAGACGTCAACCCCTACTTGGCCATGGCCGCCGTCATAGCTGCAGGATTAGATGGCGTGGAAAAAGGCATGAAGCTTACAGCTCCCGCCATTCACGGCACCAATGGCGGCGCTGAAAACATGCCTCGTGCACCGCGCACCCTGATTGAAACCACGCGCAATTTTCAACAATCCAAGGTGGCGCGCGATTGGTTAGGCGATACATTTGTAGATCACTTTGCAGCCACCCGCGAGTGGGAGTGGCGCCAATGGCTGGATGGGGTGACCGATTGGGAACTCAAACGCTATTTTGAAATTATTTAATTAAAGCCTTCAGATCAAACTGGACATTCTCATGAGCATTGAAAAATTTTCATTTCCAACACCCATTCACTTTGGTGTGGGTGCCCGCAAGTTGGTCGGCCCTCATTTAAAAAATTTAGGCTTTAAACGCCCCCTCATCGTCACCGACAAAGCCATGGCAGACTTGCCGCTCATGGCCGAAGTCATCGGCCATTTGCCCGGCTTGGAAGTGTCTGTTTATGCCGGCGTGCATGGCAACCCCACCGCCTCACAAGTCACGGCGGGTGGCGCAGCGTTCAAATTACACAATGCCGATTGTGTCATTGGCTTAGGCGGTGGCGCTTCGCTTGACGTTGCCAAAGTGGTAGGTTTGTCTGCCACCCACGACGGCCCCATCTTGGAATATGCATGGGACCACCCCAAGGTACGCAGCATCAACCGAATCTTGCCCTATTTTGTGGCATTGCCCACCACCTCGGGCACTGGTTCTGAAGTGGGCCGCTCTAGCGTGGTGAGTGAAGACGATACGCATCAGAAGCGCGTTATCTTCCATCCTAAGTTATTGGCGCAAACAGTATTTGCCGATCCTGAGCTCACAGTGGGCTTGCCGGGCAAGATCACCGCTGCCACTGGCATGGATGCACTGACACACAACATCGAAAGTTATTTGTCGCCCGCCTACCATCCCTTGTGCGATGGTATTGCCTTGGAAGGCACTCGCATTGGCGCTGCTGCACTTCACACGGCTGTGCACGATCCTAGCAACCTCCAAGCCCGCAGCGACATGATGATGTCGTCCATGATGGGGGCCATTGCATTCCAAAAAGATTTGGGTGCGGTGCATTCATGTGCTCACGCATTGGGCGCCGTGGTCGACATGCACCACGGCCTAGCCAATGCACTCATGATCGATGTGGTCATGGCCTGGAACTCCGAAGTTGTGCCCGAAAAATTCAACGAATTGGCACATGTCTGCAAGGTTCAAGGTGGCGGTAACGCTTTCGTTGCATGGCTCAAAGAATTGAAAACTTCGATAGGCATTACCGGCACTTTGTCTTCTCATGGTGTCAAAGCAGAACACTTAGCGCGCTTGGTTGAAATTGCCACTGCCGACATTTGCCATCAAACCAATCCACGTCCTTGTACATCAGCCGATTTTGAAAAGCTGTTCAGGGCTGCGATGTAATTCAGGAATGGGTTTTATGTCATCTAATTCCAAACGTCTCAAAATTGGCATCTCAGCATGCTTTTTTCATCCAGACAATGAGCGCGTTATTTTCAAGGGTAAGACGCTTCAATACATAGAGCAGTCGGTGGCGCATTGGGTCATGTCACAAGGCGATTTGGCGGTCATGATTCCGTCACCAGAAGGTGTCACCCAAGTGGGCGATGCGCAAATCGCTGACTACGCCCAATGGCTAGATGCTGTGGTGCTGATGGGCGGCAGCGATGTGTGGCCCGGCAGCTATGGCGAAGAAGTGATAGACCCACGCTGGACTGGCGACCGTGTGCGCGATGAGTATGAAAAAAAACTCATTGAATCGTTTGTAGCGGCAGGCAAACCTGTGCTGGGCGTATGCAGGGGCATGCAAATGATCAATGTGGCATTTGGTGGCACGCTGTACCAAGACATTGTCACCCAAAAACCCCATGCTTTGATGCACCGAGATGGGGTTCAATACGATCACAATATGCACGAAGTTCAATTTGATCCTTCTAGCAAATTGTCCCAATTGCTAGGTGGCACCACGGTGGCCAAAGTCAACAGCATTCACCATCAAGGGGTGAAAGACCTCGCACCCAACTTTGTGGTGGAAGCCTACTGCCCCCACGACAATATTCCTGAAGCCATACGCTATCAAGGCGATGCCTATGTGGCGGCAGTTCAATGGCACCCCGAGTTTCACAAACCGGCCTTAGGTACCCTAGATGACAGCCCCATCCTGACTGACTTCTTGAATGCAGCTCGTGCAAAGCTACAGGCTTAAATCGCGAAGTATTTCTTTTTGATGGAACTTATCTTGATCTTCTCTTGATTTTTTTGGACTCCCATGAATTTGCTAGACGTCTACAACCCAGCCACAGAAGAACTCATAGCCCAATTGCACATTGATGATGGCGCCTCGGTGGCCATCAAGGCTAAGAAGGCTCGCCATGCGCAGGCGGCATGGGCTGCAACCCCTCTAGCCCATCGCATGGCATGCATCCAAAAATTCCGTGCTTTGGTTCTGGCCCAACTGGATAGCTTGGCCAAAACCATGACCCAAGAAACTGGCAAGCCACTGGCACACTCTCGAAATGAGCTCAATGGCTTTTTAGGGCGCGTAGATTTTTTCTTGGCAGAAGCCGAAGGCATTCTTGAAACTGAAACGGTCTACAAGCAAGATGGCATGTGCGAGCAAATTCAGCAGATACCCCTTGGCTTGATTGGCAACATCTCTGCATGGAACTATCCGTGGTTTGTGGGTGGCAATGTGTTTGTGCCTGGTCTCCTCATGGGCAATGCTGTTCTTTACAAACCATCAGAATTTGCCGCCATGAGTGGTTTGGCCATGGCTCGTTTGCTGCACGAGGCTGGTATTCCAGAAGACATCTTCGCTACCCTCATTGGCGCCGCCGACACTGGCAATGCATTGCTTGCACAACAACTTGATGGCATGTTTTTCACAGGATCCTTGGCCACGGGTCAGCACATTGCCAACATCATGGGGCCGCGCATGACCAAGCTGCAATTGGAGTTGGGCGGCAAAGATCCCACCTACGTGTGCGCCGATGCCGACCCGGTAACCGCCGCGCAATCTTTGGCAGACGGCGCCATGTACAACGCAGGCCAAAGCTGCTGCTCCGTCGAGCGCATTTATGTGCATGCCAGCATTCACGACACATTCGTTCAGGCTTTGGTCGATACCGTTCGCACTTTCAAGATGGGCGATCCTCTGGCTGCGGACACCTACTTGGGACCGCTTACACGCGCACCTCAACTGAAAGTTCTGGAAGATCAGATTGCGGATGCCAAAGCCAAGGGCGCTCGTTGTTTGTTAGGTGGCCAACGCAGCAAAGGCCCCATGGGTGGCAACGGCAATTGGTTTGAAGCCACTGTGTTTGACAACGTGAACCACAGCATGTCTCTCATGCGTGACGAAAGTTTTGGGCCCATCATTGGCATTCAAAAAGTGAGTGACGATGCAGAAGCCATTCGCCTCATGAACGACACCGCATATGGCCTGACTGCAGGCATTTACACGCCTAACGAACAACATGCTCGCGACGTACTTTCTCAAGTTCGCGCGGGTTCGGTGTACTGGAATTGCTGCGACCGTGTCAGCCCACGCTTACCTTGGAGTGGCTATGGTCAATCAGGCATCGGCCTCACTTTGTCGCGCGAAGGCATGGCCACTTTCACACGCCCCAAAGCTTGGCACTTGCGCAGCAACTGACATGCGCCTGGCCCTTTTTGACTTAGACCACACCCTGCTCGATGGCGACAGCGATCAGCTTTGGTGTGATTTTCTGATCGACAAAGGCATGCTCGACAAGGTCATCTTTTCTGCCCAAAACGAAGCCATGACGCGCGACTACAAAACGGGCACAGTCAATGTACAGGCATTTTCTGAGTTTTACATTGGCACCTTGACGCTCAAATCGCCTGTTGAATGGGAAGATCTTCGTCAAGAGTTTTTAAGCGTATGGGTGGCACCGCGCTTGTGCGCAGGTGGCAAATCACGTATCAAAGCCCATCAAGCCAAGGGCGATCGTGTGGTCATGACCACCGCCACCAACCGCTTCATAGCAGAATTGACGGCCAAACACTTAGGTCTGCAAGACCTCATTGCCACAGAACCCGAAATTCAAAATGGTTTGTTCACAGGCAAAACGGCAAGTGTGCTGAACATGCGCGAAGGCAAAGTCACTCGACTTAAGATGTGGTGCAAGGATCAGAGTTTGGACTGGTCTCACCTTGAAACGTGGGGCTATAGCGATTCCATCAACGACTTGCCGCTTCTAGAAGCCGTTACACACGCCACTGTGACACAAGGTGATGTGAAATTGAAGGCCGAAGCTGTCAAAAGGGGCTGGCCTCAAATTGAGTGGTTTTAATTGAGAAGTTATTAATTTGTAGCCCACACAGGATTGACATGACAAGCACTGTGTTGGTTGAAAAAGTTAAACCGCTGATTTAAAGCACAAAGCCTCGCAAGGATCTAGCGCACAACACAAGGCCACTGAGACATAAAAAACTGTAAATGAAGGGCTTGAGAAATGCTGCTTGAATTCGGAGTGCCAATTGGTGCCCCAACCAAACACCAGCAATGGCAAAAGGCAGGAGCAGCATCAAGCAGTTCCAAAGTTCTAAATCGTTCAAGCCACCGGCTAAACCCACCATACACAGTGCAATCGACGACAGGCCAATGATTGTCATGGGCATGGTTGCCCTGATTGAAAACGGATCGGCCAAGCGCTGCGCAAGCCACGACATGACAACCGGCCCGGCTGTGCCAAACATGGTTTCAACAATCCCCATCACAAAACCCGCCAAGTGACGCATCGATGGCCTGAGCTGAACTGCCACTGGCGCATCTTTGAGGCCTCGCCAGCCAATGTAGATGACATAGAGCCCTAGGCAAAGTAGCAAGCCATCACCCTGGGTAACACGAATGAGCACAATGCCAGCCAGCGCGCCCAAAATCACAGAGGGTATCAAGGGCGGTAACTCTCTCCACTTGACTTGTCGAAAATTCAACCCAGTGTGCAAGATGGCAGCAGGCACATCAATCAGTAACACCAAGGGCACTACCCTAGCGAGTGGCCAATCCCAAGCCAACAAGGGAACAATG
>CAXNGF010000079.1:0-7896 GCA_964201905.1 Limnohabitans sp.
GAATATGGCGTGGTTCAGGGTTTATTAACTCCCAGAGATTTACTGGAGGCCATTACCGGTGAGTTGCGTCCTTTGACGGTTGAGGACGCGTGGGCCTCCTCTCAAGGAGATGGCACTTGGGTTCTGGATGGCTTAATGCCCGTCAATGAACTCAAATCGAGGCTTGATATCAAGCAATTGAATGGCGAAGAAAGGGGATTATTTAATACCCTAGGTGGATTTATTTTGTCGGAATTGGGTTATTTGCCAGAAGTAGGTGATATTGTCCAAAGCGAAGATTGGTATTTTGAGGTTTTATCTCTTGAAGGACGTCGAATAGACAAGGTAAATGCCAAATTCATCAATTAATTATTAAATTTATAGACTTTGTAAATACTAAGCCGCATTTATTTACATTAGAATCCTGATATTCTTCGGAATATTGTTATTTAAACAAGTTTATTATCTTTATTGGAATCACTATGACTAACTCTTACAAAGAATTATTGAAGCAACGTGAAGCATTAGATCAAGCTATTGCGTCTGCACGTCAGCAAGAACTTTCTGAGGCAATTGGCAAGGCGCGTGAATTCGTTGCTGAATTTGGACTCACTGTTCAAGACGTATTTCCTGCCGGTCGAAGCGGCTCAAAATCCTCTGGAAAATCGGCCGGTGGCAAAGTTGCTCCCAAATACCGTGATCCTGCAACGGGCCAAACTTGGACTGGCCGTGGCAAAGCTCCTAAGTGGATTGATGGACAAGACCGCGCTCAGTTTCTAATTGCGTAATGCAAAGAATTGAAAACCAGCCAAAGGCCGCTTCAAGCGGCCTTTTTGATGTGCGATGAAGTTGTAGAATCGCTTTGTCTTTTTATAAGTAAATTCGATTGTCTTCCAATTCCCTCCCAAAGCACGTTGGCATCATCATGGATGGTAATCGCCGATGGGCAAAAAAACGTCTTTTACCTGCCGCATTGGGGCATGCCTCGGGTGCAAAACGTGTCAGAACAATTGTGGAGTCGTGCATTCGGTTGAACATTGCCCACCTCAGTTTGTTTGCATTCAGTACCGAGAATTGGCGCCGGCCTCCCGAGGAGGTTTCCGTTCTAATGAACCTTTTTGCCAGTTATCTGCAAAAAGAAGTTGATGACATGTCCAACAATGGTGTTTGCTTAAAAGTCCTTGGTGACAAGACAAAATTCAGTGATGAATTGCAAGATTTGATCTTGCGAGCTGAGCAACAAACACAACACAACACCAAAATCACGCTCCGGGTTGCCGCCAACTACGGTGGTCGGTGGGATTTCGTTCAAGCCACCCAATCGTGGCAGCGCGCAAATCCTGGCGTGAGTCTCGATCAGCTCACAGAAGCTGGACTCGCACCATTTCTAAGTACGGCAGACGCACCAGAGATGGACCTGCTCATCCGAACGGGGGGTGAGTCCCGCGTGAGCAATTTCATGCTGTGGCAAGCGGCATACGCAGAGCTATTTTTCATTGATACCTTGTGGCCAGATTTCAGTCCCAAACAGTTCAATGAGGCATTGGAGTGGTTTTCTCAAAGAGACCGTCGATTTGGATCAGCAGCACCTTTTTAAGACGCCTAAATCACTTGCGCACTTGATTGTCATTAGCAGCCAACTGACGTAACTTGTCTTTTTTGCTTGGACGCTTGCCCTTGATGCCGCCATTGCCGGCTTCTATTTGTGGAACCGGTGAAGTGGCTTCAAAACCTTCAAAAGATTCTCTTTCGATTTTGACTGCATGGCGTTTTTGAATCAATTCCCAGTGATTCAAGGATTCTGGCGTTACAAAGCTGATGGCCAAGCCTGCCTCACCAGCGCGACCCGTTCGGCCAATGCGATGGGTGTAGTCAACAGCCGATCTGGGTAAGTCAAAATTAATCACGGCGGGCAACTTTTCGATGTCCAGGCCACGCGCAGCCAAATCTGTGGCCAGCACCACTTTAACGCGCTGGAGTTTGAAGTCCGCCAACACTTGTTGTCTTTTGCCCTGGCTAAGTTGCCCGTGAAAAGGCTCTGCCGAAATGCCTGCCACACGCAGTTTGGCGGCCACCATGTCACTGCTGTGCTGTGTGGCGACAAAAACCAAGACTTGTTTCAAATGTTCTTCTTTGATCAAGTGTTTCAAGAGCTGTGTGCGCTTGACCAGGTCGGTATAGATGGCGCGCTGCAAAATCACGGAAGGTTCAGGCGTTTCGCCTTCAATGTGAATTTCAAGAGGGTCGTGCAGCAGGGCCTGGGCCAAAGCCACCATGCTTTGAGGCCTGGTGGCAGATAAAAATAAATTTTGCCGCTTAGATGGAAGCCGGTTCAAGATAAATTGAAGTTCCTCGTGAAAGCCAAGTTCTAGCAATTTATCAGCCTCATCCAAAACCAAGGTTTGGACGTCAGAGAGTTTCAGGGCATTGTGTTCAAGTAAATCAATTAACCGGCCCGGTGTGGCGATCAATATATCTGTTCCGCCCCTCAGGCCCATCATTTGAGGGTTGATGGAAACGCCGCCAAAGACAACCGTGATTTTGCAAAGCTGGCCCCAGTGGGCTGCCAAACTCATGAAAAGTTGACTGACCTGGATGGCTAACTCACGCGTGGGCACCAAGACCAAAGATTGAATGGTTTTGGTCTTTCTCACATAGCCCTGCTTCGAATGCCCTGGCTTTTCATTTGCTGAAACTGAGAGCGTCCATTGCTGTATCAACGGAAGCGCATAGGCCAAGGTTTTGCCAGATCCAGTGGGCGCGGTGACCCAAGCGTCGCGGCCATCGGTCGCAACGGGTATCAAAGATTGTTGAACCGGCGTAGGACTTGGGTAAGTTTTGGGTTTGAGTGCTTTGAGCAACTCGGGCGAAAGGCCCAGATCTTTAAAAGGCATAGGACCCGAGCATAAGTGCATATGGCTTGATCTGCCAGTCAGTCGTGGCAAAATCGGTGGATGAATACACGCAAAGGCATTATTTTGGCGGGCGGGTCAGGAACTCGCCTGTACCCTGTGACGCAAGCTGTCTCCAAGCAACTGATGCCTGTGTATGACAAGCCCATGGTCTATTACCCACTGACCACACTCATGCTGGCAGGCATTAAGGACGTGCTGCTGATCAGCACGCCAAAAGATACACCCCGCTTTACAGAGCTTTTGGGCGACGGCCATCAATGGGGCATGAACATTCAGTATGCGGTGCAACCTAACCCTGATGGCTTGGCGCAAGCCTTCATCATTGGCAAAGAATTCGTGAGTAGCCACCCCAGTGCGTTGGTCTTGGGTGACAATATTTTTTACGGCCACGACCTTGTGAAGCTCATGCAAAGGGCCAACACTCAAACTACTGGCGCCAGTGTTTTTGCTTATCACGTGAATGATCCAGAGCGTTATGGTGTGGTGGACTTTGATGATCAACAGCGAGCATTAAGCATTGAAGAAAAACCGCAAGTCCCAAAAAGCAATTACGCTGTCACAGGCCTTTATTTTTACGATCAGCAAGTGTGTGACATTGCTGCCAATATCAAGCCCTCTGCTCGTGGTGAATTGGAAATCACCGACGTCAATCGTTGCTACCTTGAGCAGCAGAGTTTGAATGTCGAAATCATGGGCCGAGGCTATGCATGGCTAGATACAGGAACACATGACAGTTTGCACGAGGCTGCTGGCTTTATTGCAACCTTGCAAAAGCGACAGGGTTTGATGGTGGCGTGTCCTGAAGAAATTGCATTTGCTCAAAATTGGATAGACGCGGCACAGTTAGAAAAACTGGCCAAACCCTTGGCCAAGAATGGTTATGGTCTATATTTACTGAATTTACTAAAGTCTTACTAATGCCCTTTACCGTCACGGCCACCAAATTCTCAGAGGTATTGATTCTTCAGCCCAAAGTTTTTGGCGATTCAAGAGGCTTCTTTTATGAGAGTTTCAACGCGCGCGATTTTGAATCAGCAACGGGCCTGAAGGTCGAATTTGTTCAAGACAACCACAGTCAGTCTTCGCTGGGTGTGTTGCGTGGATTGCACTATCAAATTCAGCATGCGCAAGGCAAATTGGTGCGTGTGATTCAGGGCGAAGCTTTTGATGTTGTGGTTGATTTGAGAAAGAACTCGGCCACCTTTGGGCAATGGACAGGCGCTCATTTGAGCGCAGCCAACGCCAATCAGATCTGGGTACCCCCAGGCTTTGCACATGGTTTTTTGGCGCTTACCGAAACCGCTGAATTGGTTTACAAGACCACCGATTATTGGTATCCGGAGTATGAACGCAGTTTGCTTTGGAATGACCCCGCATTGGGCATAGACTGGCCTTTGCCCAAGGGGTTTTCTGCCCCCGTACTGGCGGCCAAAGATGCAGCGGCTTTGCCGCTGTCGCAAGTTCAAACCTTCTGATTACTTGAGCGGTGGGAGTGCATAAGCTTTGATGGTGCTTAGCTGCCCCAGCGTTAAGCGATTGCCATGTTGGCTAACAACGGCAGCGGCTGCATGGTTGCCAAGGTGGGCTGCTTTGTCTGGTGAATAACCGCGTGAAATCGCATACAAAAAAGCACCTGCAAACATGTCGCCTGCGCCATTGGTGTCAATTGCCTTGACCTTGTCGGCGGCAACGTGCCATGAGTTCTCTGCAGTGATAATTTCTGAGCCATCGGGGCCGCGTGTCAGGCAAACCATCTTGGCCAATTTTTGCAATTCTTGTTTGACCACATTCAAGTCGTCAGAGCCACACCAAACTTGGGCTTCTTCTTGGTTGCAGAACAAGTAATCGACGCCATCACCCAGCAGGGCGTCTAGGCCCGCTTTGCAAAATTGAATCATGCTGACATCACTGAGCGTCAGGGCTAAAGCCACGCCAGCGTCCTTTGCAATTTTTCTGCCTTGCAGGGCGGCACTCAAGCCTGTTGGGGAGGCAGCCAAGTAGCCTTCCATGTAATAAATTTTTGATTTGACGATGTCTTGAGGGTGCAAGGCTTGGTCGTCCAATTCAGCAGAAACCCCCAAAAATGTGCACATGCTGCGTTCGGCGTCAGGCGTGACCAGAACCATGCAGCTGCCGGTTTGGCCGTCCAGTGCGCGAGTGTGATTCAGGTTGGTATCGACGCCGCGAGCTTGTAAATCCTTGACGTAAAAATCGCCCAAATCATCGTGCGCAACCTTGCACGAATAAAAAGCCTTGCCGCCGAGTTGAGCCAGCGCCACGACTGTGTTGCCCGCAGAGCCACCGCCCGTCTGACGGGGCGTGATGGCCTTGACGTGATCGAGCAATTGGGCGCGCCGAGGGGTGTCAATGAGCGTCATGTGACGCTTGTCAACGCCCATTGATTGGAGAAGGGCATCTGTGACTTCGTATTCAGAATCGACCAGAGCGTTGCCAATGGCATAAATATCGTAGTGGGACATGGGAATTTAGAGGGATGAGAATCAATAATCCCTGAGTTTAAAGCCTGAAACCCCAGCGTTTGAAGCGCAGGGTCGTTAAAATAGAATTTGGGTTCGCAGACCCGCTACGTCGAGAAGTGTCATTTGATGGGCACCTCGTTAAATTATCTTAAAACCTCAAAGGCTGCGATGAAACGCGAATATTTCTCTCATGCGTCCAAAGATGGACACCGTCAACTCCTCGAGCAGCAGGGCGGCTCGTGCATCGCCTTGATTGACGCCAGGTTTCTGGTTTGGCTTGCACAACACAACCAGACAGGACCCAAGCAAGATGCACTGAATCGGTTCGATTTGGCTCAATTCTTGACCGGTGCCCTGGGGCATGCTGGTTTGGATGTGAGCATCAAGCGAATCTATTGGTACGCTGAAGAAAATGAAACTTTGGACGTTGATGGGCAAATTGTCAGAAAAGTTTTATCGCACGATTCAGATGGTGGCATCTCCCTGTTGAAGTCTCTTGGTCAAGACTTAAATCGGCTTGCAGAAAGCAAGGCTTGTGACCATGTGTTGCTGGCCACTGATGATGAACGTTTCTTGACGGCCATTGATGATGCGCAACTTACGGGTTTGCAAGTTCACATCATGGCAGATGATGCGGCAAGCAATATGCAGCAATTGCACCAATCGGATCCGGGTTGGGGGCGTTTGTTGTCTCAAGCAGACCGAAGAGTCATTGTTCAATCCAAATCGCTGGCTGAAATGCTACAAGGCTCAGTTGGCAAAGAGGCCTCTCAGGTACAAGAAGATCCTCAAATGATTCGTGAATCCATCACAGAGGTCATTGTGTCTTGGTGGGATGACGAGCCCGAAGACAAACGAGAAGAGTTGCGTGATGCCTTGCACATCAGCCGAGGTATTCCGCAAGAAGTTGATCGTCAGTTGCTGTTGCGCATGCGCCATCGTTTAACACGCGCCTTGACGCTGCCCGAAAAGAAAATGCTGCGAGAGATATTTAGGGCTGTTGCATTGGGTACGCACTCATCCGAGTCTGCACCCAACAACGACCCCTTGGCCGCTGCACCTTTGATTGAAGAACCAATTTAAGTGACAGCTGAATTCAAGCATTCCTTAGGGGCATTGGCCGGTCTGAAGGTGGTGGAGTTGGGCCAACTCATCGCTGGCCCTTTCGCTGCCAAAACCTTGGCCGATTTTGGTGCGGATGTCATCAAAATTGAACCGCCAGGTTCGGGCGACCCCTTGCGGCAATGGCGACTTATTAAAGACGGCACTTCGGTTTGGTGGCAAGTTCAATCTCGAAATAAGCGTTCATTGGCGCTCGACTTGCGCCAGTCTGAAGCACAAGCCATCGTACGCAAGCTGGTCAGGGAAGCCGATGTTCTGATTGAAAATTTTCGTCCAGGCGCCATGGAGTCTTGGGGGTTGGCCCCAGATGTTTTGCTTGAAATCAATCCAGGATTGATCATGCTGCGCATCAGTGGCTATGGTCAAACGGGGCCTTACAAAGACAAACCCGGTTTTGGCGTCGTTGCAGAAGCCATGGGCGGTTTGCGCCACTTGAGTGCAGAGCCAGGACGTTTGCCAGTTCGAGTGGGTGTGAGCATTGGCGATACCTTGGCCTCGCTGCATGGCGTAATTGGCATTCTGATGGCGCTTTACGAAAAACAAAAAAGTGGGCTCGGGCAAGTTGTTGATGTCGCGCTCTATGAAGCGGTTTTCAATTGCATGGAAAGTTTGCTGCCTGAATACAGTGCATTTGGCGCAATTCGGGGGCCTGCAGGCAGCGCACTGCCTGGCATTGCCCCAAGCAACGCTTACCTTTGCAAAGATGGCAAATGCGCCTTGATTGCCGGAAACGGCGACAGCATTTTCAAGCGGCTGATGACAGCCATTGGTCGGGACGATTTAGCAGCAGATCCCGATTTGACAGACAATGCAGGTCGAGTCAAAAGGGTTGAAGAAATTGATGCCGCCATTGGTGCATGGGCTTCCAAACTCAATGTGGCTGAGGTGCTTTCTGCCCTTGATCAAGCCGCTGTGCCTGCTGGTCGTATTTACACCGTGGAAGACATTGCCGCCGATCCGCATTACTTGGCTCGGGGAATGTTGGCTGAAGTCAGCATGAGTGATGGCAGCTTTTTGAAGGTGCCTGGTATGGTGCCAAAGTTGTCCAGAACACCAGGTCAACATCGGCGAAATGCCCCAAGCCTAGGACAAGATACAGACGCAGTGCTGTTAGAACTGGGCATCAGCGCAAATCAAATCAGTGAAATGCGAAAACGGGGTATTGTGGCTTAACAGCAGAATAGACGATGCCAAAGCGCCTTGCCAATTGGTCCGTTAAAGAAGTACCCTCAAGGCCCTCAGCTTGAGTGGCTGAGGGGAAATGCTTTATTTCTTTGGAAGCTTGCCGCCGCTTTTAACGCATTCGTCAAGAGATTTAAAGGCAGTAAATTTTTGTGTTTTCTCAAAGATTGTGATGTGTTTTTTCTAATTTTTTGATGTCAAAACACATCACGTTAAAG
>CAXNGF010000080.1:0-7877 GCA_964201905.1 Limnohabitans sp.
TTGTCCATAGATTCGAAGTTCTGCGCCACTGGCCAAGCCCTCAATGGATTTGGTCAATGCAGTAGCCCGCAAAGGCATGTGCTCATAAAAGGCTTGATAAGCTCTGGCACGTTGAGCAGCAAAATCAAAACTGATGTTACCGCTCTGCCCTCTGACCAAACTTGCATAGTCGTTGGACACCTCGTGATCGTCCCAAGTCATAAGCCACGGGCATTGGGCATGCATGGCCTGCAAGCCTTTTTCGCTTTTATTCAAAGCATATCGATCGCGATAATCTGCCAGGCTACTCACCCAGCCACCAGAGGGCCATCGGACTGCATTGGCAGCACCTGCATACTCATAAATATAATCGCCTAAAAACAAAACCATATCGAGGTTCTCTTGGCACATGTGGTCATAGGCACTGAAGTACCCATGCTCCCAGCGTTGGCAAGATGCATAGGCTACGCGCAGTTTTTGTACCATGGCTTCGGGATGAGGCAAGGTGCGCGTTCGACCCACGGTGCTTTGAGCATCGCCAATTTGAAAGCGATAAAAATACCATCGATCGCTTTGCAAATGATCAAGTTCCAAATGCACTGAATGCGCCAATGCGGCCAGAGCCACCACTTGGCCTGCGCGACGATTGACTTTGAAGGCTTCGTCGTCTGCCACTTCCCATTTGACAGAGACATCGGTTGCTGCAAATTGTGTGTTGCCACTGACCACATCTGGCATGAGTCGGGTCCACAAAACCACAGAACGGTGATTGGGTGATCCGCTGGCCACGCCCAACGAAAAAGGGTTGTGCCTTAAGGGTGTTTGCGCCATCGACAAACTGAAAGATAGCGGTGCTGAAGCCAACGCAGCCCATTTCAAGATGTCCCTGCGGGTATTAGAGGTTTGGTTCAGCTGGGATTCATTTTGGAGCGATGTCATGATGCTCTAAGCCAATCTTTAAGCAACTTAGAAAACTGCTCTGGTTTGGCACTCATGACCCAATGACCCGTATCAAAACCCTCTACGCGCGAGCCAGGGTGGGCCGCAATTTTTTCAAGCCATTCAGGCGAATGAAACATGAACGGCTTGCGACGGCCATAAACATAAAGCATGGGGCGGGTTGTAGGCAATAGCTTGAGCACATTGGCGGCTTTGTCAAAGCCACCAAGTGAGCCCATCCATTTCATGGCATAGGGCGAATTCATACCGAAGTGCATATGGTCAGTCGGGCTGGGGCACCTTAAAGCCCGTGCCATGTAACGCGTCATGCGGTTGGCCAAAGACCTGCCGGGCGATGCAAACCAGCGCGCTATTTGCCAAGCCACAGCCAACCAAATTTGATAGCTGAACACGCCCCACTTGGCTTTAGCCGACCAAGATGCAAGAAGCGGCAGAGAGTTATGGTCACCCACATCAACTGCCACCAATCGCCTTACTCGATCAGGGTGTAGCGCTGCGTATTCATAACCAAAAACACAACCCCAATCGTGCAACACCAAGGTGACAGGTTTGAATGGACTGACCGCATTGACCACCTCATCGATGAAGCTCACCATATCTAACAAAGATTTGGGTGGCATGGGGGCGTTGGCATCAAATGCAGGCAATGTAAAACGCACACATTGGTGCGATTCACTCAGCGCTTGAACGGTGTCGTTCCAAAGGGCCAAAGTATCTGGCCAGCCGTGCAACATGAGCAGCGTTTCGGAGCCTTTGCCTTCAATTTGAATGTCTACGCCTTGAATGATCATTGTGTTCAAGCCAATGAAGACACCGATGCATCCATGGCTTGCTTTAAACGATCAACGCCTTCTAAAATTTTGTCCTCACCCACGGTGGCAAAGCTAAAGCGCAATGTGCTGTGATCTGGGTTTTGACTAAAGAAAGGAGTACCTGGCACAAAGGCTACGCCTTTGTCGATGGCCATTTTGGCAAAGGCATTGCCGTCTTTCACCTTGCCACCAGCTCCGGTAAGACTGGCCCACACAAACAAGCCACCCAGCGGTTGCACAAACGAAATGGCATTACCCAAGTCTTTGCGCAATGCATCGCACATGGTTTGAGCGCGCACTGCATACACTTGGCGTACCTTGTCTAGGGTGGCGGGCATTCGACCTGCCTTGAGGTACTGCGCGGCTGTGGCTTGCGCAAAGGTGCTGGTGTGTGCATCACTGAATTGCTTGCACATGACGGCGCGGCTTAAAAGTTCGGATGGTGCAATCATCCACCCCACACGCAGGCCTGGGCTTAAGACTTTTGAAAGTGAACCACAGTGCACCAACCAATCACGACTGCCAGGCACTTGGGCACTCAAGGCCAGCAAACTGGGCGGCGGTGCATCCTGAAAATACAAATCGCCATAGGGGTCGTCTTCAACCATAAGTGTTTGGTACTTGACAGCCAACTCAAGCAATTTTTTTCGGCGCTCTAGGTTAAGCAATGCACCCGTGGGGTTGCCAAAGGTAGGAATGACATACACAAACTTAGGTTGATGCTGAGCAATCAATTTTTCTAAGGCTTCGGTATCAACCCCATTGCCATCTACTGGCGCAGAAATAAGCTCTGCACCATAAAGCCTGAAGCACTGAATGGTGGCCAAGAAAGTGGGACCTTCCACAATCACTTTGTCACCGGGGCTGATCATGGTTTTGCCAATGAGGTCCAGTGCTTGTTGGCTACCCGTGGTCACAATCAGTTGTTCAGGGCTTAATCCTGACACGCCCTTCTGCCCCATAAACTGCGCTAGCTGTTCACGCAATGGGCCATAGCCTTCCGTAGCGCCATACTGCAGAGCAGCTCCGGGTTCTTCTGACAGGGCCAAAGAAGAGGCTTCGCGAATGCCCTCCACGTCAAACATGGCGCTATCGGGAAAGCCGCCTGCAAAGCTAATAATGCCGGGCCTGCCCAGAAGTTTGAACAACTCCCGAATGGCTGAAGTCTCGACATTATTTAAACGATCGGCAAATTGCAAGGACATGGTGTATCTTCCACAAAACTCAGTTGGTATCAAAGGACTATTCTGACTTGAATTGACACGGCTTTTTCGCCAATTTACTGATATTTTCTCTCATGAACGCACACAACATCGAACTCTTTTTTCAGACCCTGAAAGAGGCTAACCCCATGCCCACCACCGAGTTAGCCTATACCTCGGTGTTTGAACTTCTGACTGCTGTGCTGTTGTCGGCTCAGGCTACTGATGTCAGTGTGAATAAAGCCACCCGAAAACTCTTTCCGATGGCCAACACCCCCGAGGCCATCTTGGCTTTGGGGCAAGAAGGACTTGAAAGCTACATCAAAACCATTGGGCTGTACCGAAACAAGGCCAGCAATTTGCTCAAGACCTGCCAAATTTTGATGGATCAGTATCATGGTGTGGTACCCCGTTCAAGGGAAGCACTTGAGTCATTGCCGGGGGTCGGCCGCAAAACGGCCAATGTGGTCTTGAACGTGGCCTTTGGCGAACCCACCATGGCGGTCGACACGCACATTTTTAGATTAGGCAACCGCACGGGCCTTGGGCCTGGCAAAAATCCGCTCGACGTAGAGTTGAAACTTTTAAAGAGAATTCCAGAAAAGTATTTGGTCGATGCGCACCACTGGCTTATTTTGCATGGCCGCTATGTGTGCCAAGCCCGCAAACCTTTGTGCCAGGAATGCGCTGTGTCGGCTTATTGTGATTTCAAGCCTAAAACAACCAACTAGATCGGCGAACTTACTTCGGCAAAGCCACCCATCGGGTGACGCCCTCATCTTGCCAATCGCGCCACTTCAATCGGTTTTGAAAAACGGCTGACAAGGCATGGTGCGTGTTCGTGTCATTGGGCAATCCTGAGTGCACCAACTGGCCTTCAGACATTACCCAAACACGATCGGCCTGCAGTGCCAAATTGAGTTCGTGCAAGACACTCACCACCGCAGCACCTGTCTCGGTCAGACACCGAACCCATTCCAACCAATCGGCCTGATGCGGCACATCGACACCGGCCAAGGGCTCGTCCATGAGGTAGACCTGAGCTTGCACGGCCAAGGCCCGCGCCAACAAAACTCGCTGACGCTCGCCGCCAGAGAGTTGCCCCAAACTGCGCGTGCGCCAATCCCAAGCCTGCACTGTTTTCAAGGCTACTTCCACCACTGCATGGTCTTTGGCGCTGGGTGCTGATAGCCAAGTTTGATGCGGCAATCGACCCAACATGGCTACGTCGTACACAGTGAGGTCATCTTGGCCTGCTTCAGCTTGGCCTAACCAAGCCAATGTTTGTGCACGTTCTCGGTGCTTCCATTCAGCCCAAGGCTTGCCCAGCAAGCTCACTTGACCTTGAGCAGGCGCCAAACCTGCCAAGGCTTTGAGCAAGCTTGATTTACCAGCACCATTGGGGCCAACCAAGGACACCCATTCACCGGTATGCAAAGTAAGTGACACATTCTTGACCGCCCTGAACTCGTCGTGCATCACATTGATGTTGTGGGCCTGTAAAGCCAATTTGTGCAGACCGTTCATGCGCCACCTCCACTGCTACCCGAGGGCTTAGAAATCATGCCGCGCATTAAATACAACATGTAGCCACCACCCAAAATGGCGGTCAAAACACCCACAGGCAATTCAAGGGGTGCCATCAAGCCGCGCGCCAACAAATCGGCACCGCCCAACAACACCGCACCCATGAGGCACGACAAGCTAAGTGTTTTGCCGTGCACCCCCTTAAACCGAGCTCTGACCAAATGCGGTGCAGCCAAACCCACAAAAGCAATCAGCCCTGTTTGCGCCACCGCTGCTGCCGTGCACAAGGCCAACACCGCCAACAAAACCCAGCGCAAAGACTTGACCGGCAAACCCAAACTGAGTGCTGTAAATTCGCCCAAAGCCAAACCATCTAGCAATGGACTGGCCGCCACTGACACGCCCCATGAAAACAAGAGCACACCCAGCATGAGCGCGCAAGCAGGCCAGCTGACATAGGCCGTAGAACCCAACATGAACGACTGCACCGAGCCTTGAATTTGTGGAAACATGACCAACAGCAAAGAGGCAATGGCACCAAACACCACACCCACCACCACACCAGCTAATAACAATCTGAGCGTGTGCTGAACACCCCAAGACAAGACCAAAGACAAAGCCACCGCCAACCATGCGCCCATAAAAGCCATGCCCGTAATACCCACACGCACAAACCACGGCGAGGCATCAAGTTGACTGAGCATGACCATGCCAATGGCCACGCCCAAACTGGCGCCCGAGGCACTGCCCAACAAATACGGGTCGGCCAAAGGATTTCTAAACAGACCTTGCGCCAATGCGCCAGCCAAGCCCAACAAAGCACCCGCCAAACACGCGCCCAAGGTGCGCGGCAATCGAATGTCGGCAATCAAACTTGCATCGGCATGCACCTGACCCCAGGCCCAACCTTCGCTACCCACCAACGCACCGGCCCTGACCAGCAGCAATAGCAGAAAGCCCAACTGCCAAGCCAGCTGTGAAGCCGATGAAGCTTTGCGGGCGTTCATTCTGGGTAGATCCGTTTTAAACAAGCCACCATCAACTCAGCGGCATCGGGTATTCGAGGACCTGAACGCACAATAATGTCGGACTGGTCTGGCGAGAAGCTGCAAATTCTTTGCTCTTGAATGGCTTCAATTCGGTTCCAACCTGGCCTTTTTTTGAGATCAGTGGCAGCACGCTCGCCCATAAATATAATTTGCGGATTGGCTTTGACCACAAACTCAGGGTTGACCTGAGGGAAAGATCCCATCGAGGGTGTGACCACATTGACCAGCCCCAAGCGTTTGAGTGTTTCGCCAATGTAGGAAGCTTCACCGGCAGCAAAATATCCGGTGCCTGCTTCAAAATAAATGCGCGCGCCTTTGGCTGACTTGGGCACTCGCGCGGCAGCAACTTCTAATTTTTGCTGAATGTTTTGCCAAACCAGTTCAGCCCGTTCTTTCGAATTTGGCAAGTGCAATGCACCTGAAATTTGCACAATGACCCGATGCATGTCTTCTTGGCTTTGCGGCTCTAGCGCTACCACCTTGATGCCCATCGATTCCAAGCGCTGCGTGACGCGCGAAGAACGCGCCAGCAACACCAAATCGGGTTTAAGTTTGACCAATGCTTCAAGCTGTGTATCGTCCAAGCCACCCAACTTGGGTAAAGTCTTCACCCGCTCTGGCCAGTTACTGTATCGGTCAACGCCCACCAACAAATTGCAGGCTTTGAGTTCACACACAATTTCGCCCAAAGAAGGCAACAAGGTGATGATCCGTTGCGGTGCTTTTTCTATCACCACAACCCGGCCGCGGTCGTCGGTTAAGGTGAAGGGTGTGGCAGCAGTTTGTGCAAACGCGTTTGCTGCAAGTAGCAGCATGCCAGCAGAGCCGACCCAACGAGCCACCTCCGCCAACAACTGTCGTACAAATTGAAGAGCACCCTTTTGCATGACTTTATTTCTGGCAAGCTCTTAGAACTTAGGCGTCCACTTCAAGCCAGCAAAAAAACCACGCTTAGGCATGTTGTAGCCATAGATGCTTTGGTAGTTGGCGTTGCCTGCGTTTTCAATGCGCAAATTAAGACGCAACTCAGGGGTGAGTGCTTGACTCGCAGTTAAATCAATCAACGTGTAAGCCTTCAGATTTTGCGCGTCGTCTGTGCGCGCACCGTTGAAGCGCAACTGAACCCCAGTATCCCAAAAGCCAAGGCTTTGCATAACACCTGCCTGTGCCAATGTTTTGGCACGCCTTGCCAGTGCTTGGTGAGTGATCTCATTTTGTGGATCTTGCGAAGTCATGCTCAAGCGCCATTTCTGCGCGCCAAAGCCAGGCAATTGCCATTGCCCCGCCAAGGCCACTTCGACGCCTTGGTTTTTAGCCTTCGCAATGTTGGTGCGCGTCCAGTTGACATCGTTGTCAATCAAGTCGGTATAACGATTTTCAAAAGCGGTGATGCGTGCATTCCAAGTAGCTTTGATGTATTGCATGCCTACCTCGTTTGAGCGGGCTTGCTCAGGTCGAAGCAATGGGTTGCCGCCCCAAGGGTAATACAAATCATTGAAGGTTGGCGCCATAAAACCTGTGGAGGCACTGGCCTTCAACCTCAACTCGGGTGTCAGAAAATAAGCATAGCCCGCATACCATGTGTTGGCTTGCCCAAAATCAGAATACTGATCTTGCCGCACGTTCAATTGCCACTGTTGGTTTTCTACTTTGCCTTGATAGCCCAAGCGCCAAGAATTCACAGAGCGTTCAGTGGGGTTGTACTCGGTATCGCTGGCAATTTTTTGGCGGGTATTTTCATAACCCGATGTGAGCGCATGGTTGGGCCAGAGTGTCCATACGGCGCCCACCGCCGAAGTTTTGGACTGAGAATTAACGTAATAAGGATAAGCGGTCAGGGCCGCATTCAATTTGTCTTCCTGCTGCCCCATCGAAACATCCCATTGCAATTCTTTAGAAGCTTTGTAAGTGGCATTGAGCAAAGCACTGCGCAGGACGCTCTTCGATTCATCCACCTGATTGGCCGGCCCCCACTGGCTGTCGTATTGCACTGTGGCGTGTGTTTCTCGCAGCATCAGGCCCACGCGTCCCGATTCAAATTCTTGCGAAAAATTAATGGCATCAGATTGACGCGTATAACCATCACGGTCGGGATTGGTGTCGGGTCTTTGCAAAGGGTTGATGGCGTTGAAACCGCGCGTTTGTACATGTTCAGTTGAAGCATTCACGCCAAAACCTGACGCCCATTTTTGACCTGCACTGACTTGATTGCTTCTGAAGTTTTCAGAACCAACCTGCCCGGAAACCTCAAACCATGGGCCTTTCAAGCCATCGCCAGAATTTTGCCGAGTGAAAATTTGGATCACGCCGCCTAAAGCAGCACTACCGTAAAGACTGGACACATTGCC
>CAXNGF010000081.1:0-7850 GCA_964201905.1 Limnohabitans sp.
TGCTCGCACAAGACCTCAGCTTCAATGTGAGCCAAAGCCAAGCGTTGCTTTCTAGCAATGTCTGAGTTTTGGCTAAATTCTTGCGCCAAAGCCTGATCAATTTCGGAGGGGCGGGTGTGCTGCCCTTCCATTTTGTTGGTGTAGTAAGAATTCATCTTGCGCAACAACAGGCGCAGGGCTCTTTTGCCTGAAGTGGGCAAGGCGCTCAGGTGGGTTGCCTGCTTGATAAGTTGGCTGGCTTTTTCGTAAAGTGGCCCAGCGACATGCTCTGCTGGAAGCAATGGAAGGAACTGATTGGGATGATCGTATTGCGAGATTATTTTCTTATTTTTCTGCGTCATTGTATTACCGTAAATTGGCAATGAAAAATTCATAGAATTATGAATTTTCTGCGCATTTTAATGCGCCTTTAATTGACAAACTTTCACTGACGCATCCTACGCCTTTATTGGCATCAAGCAAGCCCTACTTGATAGATTGCAAGTCAATGAAGGCTGGATTATTCCGTCGACTCGGTATTTTGCTGCAAAGCCCACATTTGAGCGTATCGGCCATTGAGTTGCAGCAGTTGGGCATGGTTGCCCCGTTCAATGATGTGCCCAGCTTCCATGACCAGTATTTCATGGGCATCTACCACCGTAGACAAGCGGTGGGCAATGACCAAGGTGGTTTTGTTTTGGGCCGCACTGGCCAACTCAGCTTGAATGGCACGTTCATTGGCCGAGTCGAGTGCCGAGGTGGCTTCATCAAAAACCAAGATGGGCGGGTTTTTGAGCAGGGTTCGTGCAATGGCCACGCGCTGCTTTTCACCGCCCGAGAGTTTCAAGCCGCGTTCACCCACAGAGGTGGCGTAGCCTTTGGGTGTGGAGGCGATGAAATCGTGAATGCGTGCCGCTTTGGCCGCTGTTTCAATTTCATCTTGCGTAGAACCCGTGCGACCATAGCCAATGTTGTAAGCCACCGTATCGTTGAACAGCACGGTGTCTTGCGGCACGATGCCCAATGCTTTGCGCACACTGTGCTGTGTGACTTGACGAATGTCTTGGCCATTGATGGTGATGCGCCCTTGCTGCACGTCATAGAAGCGAAACATCAAACGCGCCAGCGTCGATTTACCAGAACCTGAAGGGCCCACTACCGCCACTGTTTTACCAGAGGGAATTTCAAAACTGATGTTGTGCAAAATGGGCCGGTCTGGCTCATAAGCAAAGGACACAGATTCAAATTTCAAAAGTGCACCGTTTTCACAATTCAAATCGGTGGCGTTGGGCACATCGGCCACTTCGCGTTCACGGTCCATGAGCACAAACATTTTGTCCAAGTCGGTCAAGCTTTGTTTGATTTCACGGTAGAGCACGCCCAAGAAATTCAGAGGGATGTAAAGTTGAATCATGAAGGCGTTGATCATGACCAAATCGCCCAAGGTCATGCGCCCTTCCACCACACCTTGCGTGGCGCGCCACAGTATGGCTACCAAAGCTACTGCAATGATCAATTGTTGCCCGGTGTTGAGCAAGGACAAAGAGGTTTGCGATTTCAACCTTGCTTTGCGCAGTCGCTCCAAACTTTCGTCATACCGATTGGCCTCATAAGCTTCATTGCCAAAGTACTTCACAGTTTCATAATTTAGCAATGAATCGATGGCTTTGGTGTGCGCTGCTGAATCAAATTCGTTGGCTTGTTTTCTGAAATGCGTTCGCCACTCCGTAATGCGCACTGTGAAGAAAATATAAAAACTCAATGCGGCCAGTGTGATCCAAGCAAACCATGCATCAAACTTGACAGCCAAAATGGTGAGCACCAGCGCCACCTCAATCAAGGTGGGCACAATGCTGTAAAGCGAGTACGAAATAAGCGATTCAATGCCACGCACACCGCGTTCAATGTCTCGTGTCATGCCGCCTGTTTGACGGGCCAAATGGAAACGCAAACTCAGGGCATGCAAATGCTGAAAAGTCTCTAGTGCAATGGTGCGCGCCGCGCCTTGTGTGGCTTTGGCAAAAACCAATTCACGCAGTTCGGTGAAAGCAGAGGTCATGAGCCGGAGTGCGCCATAGCCTACCAACAAAGCCACAGGCACCACCAAGATTTGAATCGGGTCATTGGGCTTGAAGCTCATGGCATCGATCAAGTCTTTCAGCAACAAGGGCACGCTGACATTGGCCAATTTAGCGCCCACCATGAAAAGCAAGGCCGCAGCCACTCGCCATTTGTAGGTAAGCAAATAAGGCAGCAATCTTTTCAGGGTTCTGCTGTCTGAATCTTTGGGGGTGTTGGCAGCTGGGTTGGCTGCTGAAGGAGAGCTTTCACCGTGGTGGCGCATGGAACACAATCTGAATCAAAATCAAGCTGACATTGTGCACCTGTCTAAGAGGGCACCCGAATACGGCATGCACAGCAGGGTTTGCGCGCTTCCAAAATGCTGGCACTTTAAGAAGTGAGATAAGCAGCCGTGCCCGTTGACAGCAATTTGCCATCGGCACTGCGAAATTCCATACGGGCATTGCCAACTCGAGCGCCCACCCGAACCGCTTCGGCATGGATGGTGAACTGCTCCCCAATCCCTGGTCGGAGAAAATCGATTCGCAAGTCAATGGTGCTGTGGCGCGTAAAGCGCTCTAATCGCTTGGCTACGGGCTCATCCATGTGCTTGGCACCTAAAGCGGCCATGACCGCCAAACTGCCCATGGCATCGAGGACAGCACTGATAACACCACCGTGAATGCGGTGATAGGCAAAGTGCCCAACCAACTCTGGCTTCATGGACAGGCTAGCCACAATGCCTGTGGCCTTGACGCTGTGAACCTTCAGGCCCATCCACTGATTAAAGAGAATTTTCTCTTCGTAAATATCGTGCAAGGCTGCAATGAACTCTGGCTCAAATTCAACATCCGTGGGAAGGTCTGAGCGCGAGGAAGTCATGGAAGGTCTAAGTTGGCAGATGAACTTAGATTTTAGAGAAATCTGGCTTGCGTTTTTCCATGAAGGCACCAAAGGCCTCACGAGCAGCAGGCTCAGCGAGCATGCGCCTGAAACTTTGCCCTTCCTCGCCCATGCGTTCGATCATGACCTTGGATTGCCCGCCCTTCATCAAACGCTTGGTTTCTATCAAAGCAGACAAAGGCTTGGCTGCCATTTTCTTGGCTTGAGCCTGGGCATAGCCATTGACTTCGGTGGGGGGCACCACACGGTTGACCAGACCAATTTCCAGAGCGGCCTCAGCGAAGAAGGCCTCACCCAGCAGCAAAGCTTCGGCAGCGCGGTGGTAGCCAAACATTTGCGGCGCCAGCATGCTCGATGCAAATTCAGGGCACAAGCCTAGATTGACAAATGGCATGGAAAAAGCGGCGTTGTCGCCGGCATAGACCAAGTCGCAGTGAAACAGCAAGGTGGTTCCAATGCCAACAGCAGGCCCTGCAACCGCTGCAATGACAGGTTTTTCAAACATGGTTAGGGCTCGCATGAAATGAAAAACCGGTGAATCAACGGTGGAGGGCGGCTTGTTCAAAAAATCGCCAATGTCATTGCCCGCGCTGAAAATACTTTCGTGACCCTGAATGACCAAAACACGGATTGCGGGATCGGCTTGAGCTTGGTCAACGGCTTGAGCCATGACGGCATACATGTCACCCGTGATGGAGTTCTTTTTCTCTAATCGGTTGAAGGTGAGGGTCATGACCCCTGCGTCGATGTGGGTCAAAATATCTGACATGGCGATGCTTCTTTCAAAAATTAGGAATGGGTTAAGGAGACTCTGAGCAAGTCGGCCCCTTTAAGGAACGCGCACCCAAGTCTGAGTTCGGCCAATAGGGCCGAATGAACCGCGCACTTCTAACTTGGCTCCGTTTTCAATGGGCGTTAAGCGCAAGGCATAGGTTTTGCCATTTTCTGGATCTAGAATTTCACCGTCTTCCCAAACGTTTTTGCCACTGGCTTTTTTAGCGCCACGAATGATTTCTAAGCCAACCACCGGCTGGTTCTTGCGATCATCGCTGCACTTGTCGCACTTCGCAGCAGGATCTGCATCTTTGCGAAGAACCTTTTCTACACGCCCCTTCATCACACCTTGTTGCTCAAAAATGATCACCATGCTTTTGAGTTCCCCCGTTTTCTCATCCAGGGTATGCCACTGGCCCACAGGCGAATTGGCAAGAGCCCAAGGGGTCATGAAACATGAAAGCATCAGCGCACTGATTTTCAAAAGGCGAGTTGTGAAGTTGTTTGTAGTCATAGGTCAATCCAAATAAAGGGAAATTCGATCCATTGTCGTTCAGGCCAAGGCCAAATCGGTGTCCATTAAAACATCGGCACCAGACCGTGCTGTGTTCATCAAGCTCAAGGTCTCTGGCAACAAGCGTGCAAAGTAAAAACGTGCTGTTTGCAATTTGGCTTTGTAGAACGGGTCGGGGCGCTGAGCATCCTCCTCGGCAGCTGCAATTTTTGCCAAGGCCACTTGCGCCATGCGCGCCCAAAAGTAAGCAAACACCAAGTGACCAGCTACCCGCAAATAATCGACAGAAGCAGCGCCCACTTCATCGGCATTGCCCATGGCCTTCATGCCAATTTCGGTGGTGAATTGCGTCATTTTTTGACCTAAATCTGCCAACGGTTTGATGAACTCGGCCATGGCTTCATTGCCCATTTCTTGGGCCACCAACTTGCCAATCAATTTGCCAAATTTTTGCAAACTCGCACCTTGATTGCCAAGCACCTTGCGACCCAACAAATCAAGTGACTGAATGCCATTGGTGCCTTCGTAAATCATGTTGATGCGCGCATCGCGCACATACTGCTCCATGCCCCACTCTTTGATGTAACCATGACCTCCAAAGACTTGTTGGCACATGGTGGTGGCTTGAAAACCGTTGTCCGTGAGGAAAGCTTTAACGATGGGCGTCAAAAGGGCCAGAATTTCTGCGGAATCAGCGCGAACCTTTTCATCGGGGTGGTTCAATTCTTTGTCGATAAGCAAGGCGCCATAGCACGCCAAGGCACGGCCACCTTCGGCATAGGCCTTGGCGGTCAGAAGCATGCGCCTCACATCGGGGTGAACCAAAATGGGATCGGCTGGCTTGGAGGGCGCTTTCACGCCCGACAGGCTGCGCATTTGAATGCGATCTTTGGCATAAGCCAAGGCGTTTTGATAGGCCACTTCTGTCAAGCCCAAAGACTGATTGCCCACGCCCAAACGTGCGCCGTTCATCATGACAAACATGGCGGCCAAACCTTTGTTGGGCTGGCCCACCATGACACCTGCCGCACCGTCTAGCACCATCTGGCAAGTGGCATTGCCATGAATGCCCATCTTGTGTTCCAAACCGCCACAGTAAATACCATTGCGCTCACCCACAGTGCCATCAGCGTTCACGTTGAATTTAGGAACGACAAACAAGCTAATGCCCTTGCTGCCCACGGGCGCGTCTGGCAAACGAGCCAACACCAAGTGAACAATGTTGGCTGCTAAGTCGTGCTCGCCCGCACTGATGAAAATCTTCTGGCCTGTAAGACGGTAGGTGCCATCGGCTTGGGGCTCGGCCTTGGTGCGAAGCATGCCCAAATCAGTTCCACAGTGGGGTTCGGTCAGGCACATGGTGCCTGTCCACTCGCCGCTGGTGAGTTTGGGCAAGTACATCTCTTTTTGTTCTTTAGAGCCATGTGCTGACAAGCAAGCATGCGCACCGTGCGACAAACCAGGGTACATGGTCCAAGCTTGGTTGGCAGAGTTCAGCATTTCAAAGAAACATTGATTTACCACAAAGGGCAAGCCTTGGCCGCCATATTCTTCTTGCGCGCTGAGCGCTGCCCAACCACCTTCCACGTATTTTTCATAGGCTTCTTTGAAGCCTGCAGGTGCCTTCACTTCATGCGTATCGCGATCCAATGTGCAGCCCTCTTCATCGCCAGACACATTCAAGGGAAACACCACTTCTGCCGCAAATTTACCGCCCTCCTCCAACACCGCATTGATGGTGTCAGCATCGGTTTCAGCATGCTTGGGCATGGCTTTCAATTCATTTTCCAAATCGAGCAATTCATGCAACACGAATTGAAGATCACGCAGGGGTGGGACGTAGCTTGGCATGGTTGACTTTCAAAAAATTCAATGCAATTTAAAGAGTTGAGATGTTGAGTAGGGCGGGAATATCAAGCTTGATTTCGCGCCACAATTTCGGAAAAGCCTTTGCGGGCGCGCTCTGCTGCGCCGGGATTGCGCAAAAATCGGGCCTCGTAATGCAGCGCCAAGATCAGGCCATGAATTTCAAATGCCATCTGCAAGGGATCTGCTTTGGCGGTCAAATGTTTTTCATCTTGTGCTTGTGCCACCGAGCGCTGCAAGGCGTTTTGCCAAGTGTTCACCGACGAAGCTAGGGCATCTCGCACAGAGCCAGGCCGGTCATCAAACTCCACAGCACCACTGATGTAGATGCACCCCGAATCAATTTCAGTGGTGGTGCGTTGCATCCAGTTGTCAAACAATGACTGCAAGCGGGGCAGACCCCGTGCACAGCTGAGTGCAGGGTAAAAAACTTCGCTTTCAAATTGATCGTGGTATTCACGAATGACTGAAATTTGCAATTCTTCTCTAGAACCGAAGTGCGCAAACACGCCTGATTTGCTCATGCTCGTGACTTCAGCCAAAGCGCCAATGGAAAGGCCTTCCAAACCAATTTGGGAGGCCAAGCCCAAGGCTGCATTCACGATGGCGGCTTTGGTTTGACGACCTTTCATTAGGGTGCGCCCACTGCCATCATCGGCCGCTTGCGAAGCTTGGGATAAAGAGGTGATGTGTCTGACGGTCATGAAGTTGAGGCTTTTAAAATAGAACGCCCGTGCTATTTTGCATCAAAATGAATGATCCGGCGAAAAGAAAAAGCGAATCAGGGTTATTCCTGATTCGCCTGTTATGCCGTCATTTCAAACGGCAGAGGTGAAAACGCTGACTTTTAAGCTTTGCGTTTGAAGGCCACGACCTTTTGCATTTGTTCGCCGAGGCCTTGGATGCCAACATGCATCACGTCGCCCTTTTTCAAGAACACGGGCGCAGGTTTACCGTCCTTCTTGATGCCCATGCCCACGCCGGGCGGCGTTCCGGTGGTAATTACGTCACCGGGCTCGAGGGTCATGAACTGACTGACGTAGCTGACCAATTTGGTGACACCAAAAATCATGGTTTTGGTGGAGCCATCTTGCATGCGCTGGCCATTCAAGTCCATGTACATTTTCAGATTTTGGGGGTTGGGCACTTCGTCTTTGGTGACCATCCAAGGACCAATGGGGCCAAAGGTGTCGCAACCCTTGCCCTTGTCCCAAGTTCCACCCATTTCGAGTTGGTAGGCGCGCTCGCTCACGTCATTGACGGTGCAATAACCTGCCACATAGTCGAGAGCTTCTTTTTGTGACACATAGCTTGCGCGCTTGCCAATCACAATGCCCAATTCAACTTCCCAATCTGATTTCAAAGAACCTTTAGGCAACATGACGTCATCGTCTGGGCCTTGAATGCAAGAAGTGGCCTTGATGAAAACAATCGGCTCTTTGGGAATAGGCATGTTGGCTTCAGCCGCATGGTCGGCGTAGTTCAAACCAATGGCAATGAACTTTGGCACGTGGGACACCGGGCAACCCATGCGGGGCTTGCCGCGCACCAAAGGCAACTTGTCAGTTTTAAGTTTGGCCAACTTGGCCAAAACTTTGTCGGACAGCTGTTCAGGGCCGATGTCTGACACCACGCCACTTAAGTCACGCAATTTGCCAGCGGCATCAATCAAGCCTGGTTTTTCTTTGCCGGGTTGGCCGTAACGCACGAGTTTCATGAGAACTTCCTTTGATGAATGGTTCAGTAAAAATTA
>CAXNGF010000082.1:0-7838 GCA_964201905.1 Limnohabitans sp.
CGCGAGCACCACTGGCAGCGTGCGCCCATTCCTGAGTCGCGTGCTCACACGGTCGGATTGATGGGCGTCGGCGAAATTGGCAGCGTGGTGGCCGAGGCTCTTACTGCGCTGGGATTTAACGTTATTGGCTGGACTCGGTCCGGCAGAGCTGTCCCGAATGTGGCTAGAATTTTTAATGGTGCAAAAGAACTTCCCGCATTTTTGGGCCTTTGCGATACGCTGGTGTGTCTCTTGCCCTTCACCACCGACACCAAGGGACTTCTCAACAGCGACATGCTCAAACAACTCAAGCCTGGTGCTTATTTGGTCAATGCGGCGCGTGGTGGCATTGTGGAGGAGGCCGATTTGCTTTCACTCATTCAATCGGGTCATCTCTTGGGTGCTGCCTTGGATGTATTTGCCAATGAGCCTCTTCCGGCCAGTGATCCCTTATGGTCGCATCCAAAAGTTGTTGTCACCCCGCACATTGCGGCGCAACCGTCTATAGCCGCCGCTGTAGACCAATTTCTTGAAAACCTTAACCGCGTACGCAGCGGCCAAACACCATTGCATGCAGTGGATCGACTCATCGGTTATTAATCTAAAAAAGGAGACAAAGCTATGAAGAGACGTCACTTTCTAGTCGCGACAGCAGGTATCCCATTCGCGGGTGCGTTTGCACAGGTTGGAGACTATCCAAGCAGGCCCATACAACTGATTTTGCCTTTCCCTCCAGGTGGTTCTTCTGATGTGATTGCCCGCTTGATCGCCAGCAAACTTTCAGAAAATTTGAAACAACCGATCGTGGTCATCAACGCACCTGGGGCAGGTGGCATCATTGCTTCGCGCCGAGTAGCCAGTTCAGTTGCTGACGGCTATACCTTGTTTTACCCCAATGCAAGCACCCTCACGATTGCGCCACAGATCATGCGCAAACCTGAGCCTGAGCCCTGGACGCAATTCTCACCCATCACGCCAGCGGCGGGCTTTTCCTTGGTCCTTGCAGCGCATCCCAGCTTGCCCGCCAATAACTTGACCGAGCTGATTGCATTGGCCAAAAGCAAACCTGATCAAATTAGTTTTGCATCACCCGGTGTCGGTACTACGCCGCACATGGTGGGTGAACTGATGAATCGTGAAACTGGTGTGCGCATGTTGCACATTCCCTACAAAGGCGGCGCAGCTGCCGTCACCGACCTTTTGTCTGGCACCGTTAATCTATTTTTCGAACAACCGTTGACGCTGCTTCAGCATATCAAGACCGGCAAGCTCAAAGCGCTGGCTGTAACCAGTCAAGTTCGCTTACCTTCTTTGCCCGAGGTGCCTACCGTCACAGAGGCAGGGTGGCCCCAACTGACCTTGCAATCCTGGTCTGGTTTTGCTGCGCCAATCAACACGCCACCGGCCATCATTGGTTTGCTCAATCGTGAGTTAATCAAAGTGCTGGAGTTGCCTGAGACGCGAGAGGCTATTACTAGCCGCGGACTAGAACCCATGAAAGCCAGCAGCCAAGAGTTTGGCCGCATGATTCGGGAAGAATACCCGCGTTGGACTGCCATCATCCGCGATCAAAAAATCGTCCTCGAGTGAATTCCATAGTTAGAAGAATGATCCATGACAATACGCAGACCACGCTCTATTGAAGTTCCTGGCGTTAACCACGGCAGCGTTCCAATTCCCATGGGCGCCCGAGTTGGAAACATGAGTTTTTCCTCCGGTATCTCGGGCAAGGACCCAAGCACAAATAAGTTACCACCCCATGCGGCCGAGCAGGCAAGTTTTGCCTTTGCCAATCTGCGCACCTTGCTGGAAAAGGGTGGCTCAAAACTTGAGGATGTCGGCCGCGTGACGGTTTTTGTCAAAGACGACTCCGTCCGAGATGCTGTCAATGTGGAATGGCTCAAATGCTTTCCAGATCCTCTTGATCGGCCTGCCCGACACACATTGGTTCAAGAGTTGCGGGGAGATATGCTGCTGCAGCTCGAAGTCATCGCAGTCGTTCAGGAAGAAAATAAATGAGCGATATTGAAGACAATGTCAAACGACTAGGTCGACTTGATGTCTGTGCTGTCTCTGATGCCATGGATAAAATCAAACTTCCAAGTGCCATCAGCGGGCTTGAGCAGCGCTCTACAACGCGGCGCATCGCTGGCCGAGTGGTGACCTATCGTCTGGTACCAGCCAGCGAAGCTCCAACCCATCACAACCCCCCTCGTCACCTCGGCACCACCGCCATCGAAATGGCCAGGCCAGGCGAGATCATTGTGGTGGAGCAGTCCACCGGAATCGATGCGGGTAGTTGGGGTGGCATCCTTTCAATCGGCGCAAAAGTCAGGGGCATTGCGGGCGTGATCGCAGATGGCCCGGTCCGTGACATTGACGAAGCACGCGGGTATGACTTTCCAATTTACTGCCGGTCTCTGACTGCGCGCACGGCACGTTCGCGAGTAGCAGAGGCTGAAACCGGACAACCCGTCAACATCGGTGGTGTGACAGTTGCAACGGGAGACTATGCCATTGCCGACGCCAGCGGTGTTGTCTTTATTCCTGCTGCTGATATCGAGCGCCTGCTCACTGCAGCTGAGATGATCGCAGGAAGGGAAGCCGCTATGACCAAGGCATTGCTTGCAGGTAAGCCGATCACCGAAGTCATGGGCGCCGATTACGAGCACATGCTCAAATAAAAATTGAAAGTTCATCATGAATGACCCACAAGTTGAACGTGCAGCCAAGCTTGACACCGCCACGATCAGCGACGCCCTAGATCGCATGGGCCTGATTGGCCAATGCGCCAAAATCAAACCACGATCACCTACTTTTCGCATGACCGGTCGAGCCTGGACCTTGCGCTACGGCCCGGCCGACACACCCGCAGGCACAGTTGGTGATTACATTGACGACCTAGGCCCTGGCACTGTGATTGTGTTGGACAACGGGGGACGTGAAGATTGCACTGTTTGGGGCGACATCCTGACGGAGATTGCCAGCAGCAAGGGCATCGCCGGTACCCTGATTGATGGCATCAGTCGAGATGTGTCGCTCTGCCTTGACTTAGGCTATCCGGTTTTCAGTCGCGACCATTGGATGCGCACAGGCAAAGACCGTGTGCAGGTTGAAGCCACCCAAGTGCCTGTGAACATTGGCCTCGTGCGAGTTTGTCCGGGTGATTTGATTCGCGGCGATGCAGACGGTGTGGTCGTCATTCCAGCTGAGTTTGAAGAGAAAGTACTGACTGCTGCAGAGCAAATTCAGTTATCGGAAGACGCCATTCGTGCCAGTGTGCGCGGCGGCATGACGCTGCGCGAGGCTCGAGAAAAACACCGCTATCATCAATTACAGACAAGGGTAGATTCATGAGCGCCGACCATTTGCCCGTTCCCAAAGGCCCTACCATCAGATCAGAGATTGAGCGTATTTCGCCTTCGGTCATAGAGTTGGCCCGCGGTCAAGCCACTGCCACACTGCACGAGTCAGCGGGTCGAATTGGAGTGATGCCCAGTGCTATCAAACCCGTAGCACCGTCATTCAAGGTGTGTGGCTCGGCAGTAACAGTGCATTCGCCAGGGGGCGACAACCTGTGGCTTCATCGTGCCATCTACGTGGCGCAACCGGGTGATGTCTTGGTCGTCCATGTGAGCGACGCCTACAATTTTGGCTATTGGGGTGAAATCATGTCGGCTGCCGCCATGGCGCGCGGCCTCGGTGGACTCGTGATTGATGGCTGCGTCAGAGACGGCGCCATTTTGGAAAACTTCGGGTTCCCGGTTTTTTCACGTGGCCTTTGCTTTCGGGGGACTGGCAAAGACTTTGGTGCCCGTGGATGGATCAACCAAGCAACTCTTTTTGGCGATTTGATTGTCAACCCTGGTGACTTGGTTGTTGGTGATGCCGATGGTGTTGTGGTGCTGCCAAGGGCGCAAGCTCAGCAGTTTGTTCTAGCCGCAGTAGAACGTGAAAAAAAAGAAGCCGCCATCATCGAGCGCATTAAGGCCGGAGAGCGAACTCTCGAGCTTTACAATTTTTAAACCATGCTGACCGAAGAAAAAAACCAGTTGTTAACGCGAGTAGGACCTGGCACGCCCATGGGGTCTTTGCTGCGCCGCTATTGGATGCCAATTGCTGGCGTGTCTGAGTTCGAAAGTTGCCATACCAAGGTAATCCGCCTGATGGGTGAGGACTTGGTTCTGTACAAAGACTTGTCGGGCAATTTTGGGCTGATCGATCGGCACTGTCCACACCGGCGCGCCGACATGAGCTTTGGCATGGCTGAGCAAAATGGGCTGCGCTGCAGCTACCACGGCTGGGCGTTCAACGCCTCAGGCCAATGTGTGGAGCAGCCTTTTCAGGACACGGCATTTCCCGAGCGCGACTTCAAATGTGCGATCAAGACACTGGCCTACCCGGTGGAGATCAAGGCGGGTTTGGTCTGGGCTTATTTGGGCCCGTTGCCCGCGCCGTGTGTGCCAGACTGGGAGCCATTTTCTAGGCCCAATGGCTTTACACAAATTGTGATCTCGGCCATTCCTTGCAACTGGTTTCAGTGCCAAGAAAATTCGATCGACCCGGTGCACTTTGAGTGGATGCACGAAAACTGGGGCAAACGCTTGCGCGATGAGAATGACAGCAGCTACGCACCCAAACATTTAAAACTTGATTTTGAAGAGTTTGAATATGGGTTTGTCTACAAGCGCGTTCGTGAAGGTGGGGACGAAAACCACCCCTTTTGGACGATCGGGCGAGTGGCCTTGTGGCCCAACTGTTTTTTTCTGGGCGATCACTTTGAATGGCGAGTACCTATCGACGATGAAAATACCTTGAGTGTGACTTGGAAGATCACACACCTGCCAACAGATCGCGAGCCTTATGTGCAGCAATCCATACCGACTTGGATCGGACCTATCAAAGATGCCAGCGGCGAGTGGATTACAAGTCATGTCATGAATCAAGACTTTGTGGCCTGGGTAGGGCAGGGCCGCATAGCTGACAGAACAAAGGAGAAACTGGGGGTGACCGACCGTGGCATCGTGATGATGCGGCGGCGCTTCTTTGAAGAGTTAGAGCGTGTTGCAGCCGGCCAAGATCCGAAGGGAACGATCCGTGACCCTGAAATAAACAAAGTGGTTCAGTTGCCAATTGCAAATACCGACACCACGTTGCGCGGCTTGAGCACACAAGATATTCTGAATGACTCGCGCCGTCGTGTTCGCTTGACCAGTTACATCCTTCAGGCCGGTCAACCTGAAAGCGTTCGCAGAGAAATGTCGCAAGTGATGGGCATTGAAGTTGGTGAGTTTGAAGGTTTGCCAATCGCCAAATCGGCTACAACATGAACTAATGAAGAAAGAGACAATATGAAAAAGTGGTTCAAACAAATCGCCGCTGTCGCAATGGCAAGCACGTTGATGCTTGGTGTGCAGGCGCAGACTGGCCCGACTATTCGCATCATCGCAGGCTACGCGCCCGGCGGGAATGTCGACATCTTGGCGCGAACCTTTGCACGGACGCTGTCGGAGTCGATGGGTCGCACCGTCATTGTGGAAAATAAACCTGGCGGTGGGGGACAAGTGGCTGCTGAAATGCTCAAAGCCGCAGCGCCCGACGGAAACACGCTCATGATGGCGCCCGATGCAGCTGCTGTTGTGCGACCTGCGGCCATGAAAAAACCTACTTTTGATCCCACACGGGATTTTGTGGCTGTTGTTGAAACCGGCGCGCAGGACTATGGTTTTGCTGTTCCGGCAAGTTTACCGGTGAAGGATTTGAAAGAATTTCAAGCCTGGGTCAAAGCCAACCCCAAACAAGCTAACTACGCTTCAGCCGGCATAGGCGGCATCACCCACATGGCCAGTGTGATGATCGGTCGCTCGATTGATGCGCCGTTGCAGCATGTTCCGTTTAACGGCTCAGCTCCAGCAGTCAATGCTCTGGTGGCTGGACATGTCAACGCCACTTTCCAACCAATAGGTACCTTGGTGGCACAGGCCCAAGCCGGCAAGATACGGGTATTGGCTGTGTCGGGCTTAAAACGCTCAGAACTTTTCCCTAATACCCCAACCTTTACAGAAGCCGGACATCCAACTGTCAGCATCGTGACTTGGTTTGGATTGTTTGCGCCAGCAGGAACCCCTGCGGCCATCGTCAACCAGTACAACGCTGCCGTGATCGCTGCCATGAAACAGCCTGCCATCCAAACTCAGATGCGGAACATGGGGTTGGAGACGCGCGAGTTAACAGCAGCGCAGTTCGGTTCCGAAGTGAAGAAAGACATGGACCGCTGGACGGCTGTCGTCAAAGCTGCAGGGATATCTTTGGATGAATGAGTTGCCACTCGGGCGCCTAAAGGGCAAGGTTGCGCTCATCACGGGGGCTGGAGCGGGCATTGGCCGCGCAGCAGCTAAGTTGTTTGCTGCAGAAGGCGCTCAGATTGTGATTGCTGAAATTGACGAACAAAACGGCGAGTCGGTTTTGCGTGAAATTCTTGAGCTTGGCGGCGCTGCCATTTTCTGCCGCACTGACGTAGGTGACCCCGAACAGGTTGCGCGCGCAATTGATGCTGCCACTGAAAACTTTGGCAAGCTCAACGTGTTGTACAACAATGCTGGCGGTTCCACATCCATGGACAGCACCATCACAAACACCACAGACGATGAATTCTGGCGTGCAATCCGTCTCAATTTGTACGGCACTTGGCTTTGCTGCCGACTGGCGCTGCCAAAAATCATTGAAGCCGGTGGAGGCTCCATCATCAACACCGCCACCATCGGCTCTGAAATGGGATTGGCTGGGCGAGACGCCTACACTGCTGCAAAAGGTGGCGTCACCTCATTGACCCGCTCTTTGGCAGTTGAATATGCAACCCACAAAGTGCGCGTCAATGCATTGGCACCTAGCCGAACACGCACCGAGCGATTGGTCAAACTGTTTGAGATGGGCCACACCAGTTCTGCCCTTGACAACCGTCATTTGCTTGGCTGGGCCGAACCTATCGATGTGGCACAAGCTGCGCTTTATTTGGCCAGCGATGAATCACGTGTGACCACCGGCCAGGTCATGCGCATTGACAGCGGCATCAGCATTTCTTAGAGGCAAACATGGATCTCCATTTATCAGGCAAGCGCATTCTGATTACCGGGGCTTCTAAGGGCATCGGTTATGCAGTTGCTGAAGCCTTTGCCCAGGAAGGATGCCACCTGCGTTTGGTAGCACGTTCTGAAAATGCACTCGCCCTTGCTGCACGCGAACTTCACGCAGCCTATGGCGTGGATGTGCAATTTCAGCCTTTGGATTTGGCTAACCGCGAAAGCGCAGCTGAATTACCTGCACTTTGCGAAGATATTGATGTTTTAGTCAACAACGCTGGAAGCATTCCTGCAGGCACTCTTTTGGAAATTGACGAGGCACGCTGGCGCGATGCTTGGGACCTTAAAGTTTTTGGTTATATCAACCTCAGTCGTGTTTGTTTTGGCGCAATGAAAGCCAAAGCAAAGGGCGGCGTGATTGTCAATGTAATTGGTACCACGGCAGAGCGTTTGGACAGTGGCTACATCGCTGGAAGCAGTGGTAACGCCGCGCTAGTGGCTTTCACGCGAGCCTTGGGGTCCACCAGTGATGCGGCTGGGGTGCGAGTCCTTGGCGTAAGTCCAGGGCCCGTTGAGTCTGATCGGTTGGAAATGCTGGTTAAACGCCGCAGCTTGACTCGCTTTGGTGACGAAAGCCGATGGCGCGAAATTTTGGCCAATATGCCTTTTGGTCGACCTGCCAAACCAGCAGAAATCGCAGCCTCTGTGGTGTTCCTAGCCTCGCCGCGCTCCTCATACACCTCTGGCGCAGTTCTGACCATTGACGGCGGCTTGGCTGCG
>CAXNGF010000083.1:0-7800 GCA_964201905.1 Limnohabitans sp.
TCAGGTCTTGAGGCGTAGCGCCCAGCAGATTGATGGCCCTGACAACTTGTTCTAAAGAAGCGCCTTCGTCGACTTTGACCATTTGACCAGCAGGGCCTGTATCAATGCTGACACGCTCATTGCGTTGGTTCACAGGGCGGTTACGAGACATCAAAGACTGTGGAACCACTTGATTGGTTGCTTGGACTTGAATGGTCAAGTTGCCATGCGTCACAGCAAATGGTGCCAAGCGAACCGATTGATTGACCACCACTGAGCCTGTGCGCGCATTGACCACCACTCTGGCAATGTCCAACACAGGTTGAATTTCAAGTTCGAGCAACTGCGCCATCACACTGACGCGTTGTGCGCGTTGAACGGGCACGCGCACAGATACAGTTCTTGCGTCCACTGCGATAACTGCGTTTTCTTCATCAACCACCTTGGAGATGGCCTCAACAGCGCGTTGAATCTGGGCAAAGTCCACCTTGTGAAAGTTGAACTCAACATTGGGGTCCATGTCTGCTTCGGGCGCTGCTTGTTCAACAATACCGCCACTTGGAATGCGGCCTGCCGACAACTGATTGATGGTGGTGCGTGCCAGGTTGCTGCTGGCAGAAGCACCAGGGACCACAATCGAGCCTTGAGCTTGAGCATAAACCTGACCATTGGCAGCCTTCAAAGGCGTCATGATCAGTGTGCCGCCTTTAAGGCTGCGAGCGTTGGTCAAAGATGAAACTGTGACATCCATGATTTGTCCGGGCCGTGCCAAGGCGGCTAACTCTGCCGTGACCATGACCACAGCCGCGTTGCGCGCTTGAAGATTGGTACCCGCTGGCACTGCCACGCCCAAAGAATTCAACATGGTAACCACAGACTGGCCAGTGACTGGGTTAGAGCCAGAGTTGTCGCCTGTGCCATCTAAACCGACTACCAAGCCATAACCAATCAATTGGTTAGGGCGCTGGCCTGACACCACAGCCATGTCTTTCAAACGAGCGGCCATGGTGTGGTTGGCACTCAGTAACAAGGCAAACATTAAAAAAAGCGATGACAACAAACGAGTGTTCATGGTCTTAACCTCAGTTGGGTGAGAATCTGGCAAACAACTTGGTCAACATGCCAGGTGCTTGAATTTGATCGGTAATGCCTAAGCCGCGGTATTCAATGCGCGCGTCAGCCACTTGCGATGACAAAACAGAATTGCCTTGCAAAGTAGCGGGCGACACAATGCCACCAAAGCGAATCACTTCTTCTTCATGACCGACAGCCAAGCGCTTTTCGCCGGCCACGTTCAGATTGCCGTTAGGCAAAACTTCAAGCACTGTCACAGTAATCGTGCCTAAAAACTGGTTAGAAGCAGAAGAGCCACCTTTGCTGTCAAAGTTGGTATTGCCATTGCTGTTCAAACCGCCATTCAAAGAAGTTGGTTTGCTTGCACTGCCTGTGCTCATGTTCAAACCAGCATTGACGCTGTTCGAAGAAAGTCGGCGTGCGTTGGTGCCAATGTCTTTGCTGGCACGGGTTGTTTCATTCAACATCACAGTTAGGGTATCGCCCACTCGAACAGCGCGGCGTTCTTCAAACAAGCCCTTGTGGCTTGTCGTTGTAGGTCGAGATGCAGGAACCAGTGAACCTTTGGAGCTGGCAATAGCTTCTTGTGCTGCAGGGCGCGCTGTTGTATCGCCATTGACCAATGATTGTTTGGAAGCTGAAGGCAATTCTGCGCAGCCTGCCAAAATAGCGGCCAATGAAATAAGCAAATAGATTTTTTTCATCACAGTTGTCCTAACTTTTGGAGCATTTGATCTGAAGCAGACACAGACTTAGCGGTAATTTCATAAGCCCGTTGCGCTGCAATCAGGGACACAAGTTCTTCTGCCACATTCACATTGGACTGCTCGGTGTAGAACTGGCTGATAGAGCCAATACCATCCTTGCCAGCAACGCCAATTTGCGCTTCACCCGAAGACATGGTTTCGTAATACAAACCACCACCTGCAGCGGCTAAGCCAGTGGGATTGACAAAATTCACCATGGCAATTTGATCTGCTTGGGTAGGCGCTGATGAATCGGCCAAGGTGTAGCTCACGGTACCGTCAGTGCCAATAGCCACAGTTGTTGCTTTGGAAGGAATCACAATGCCCGTTGCATTGGCAGAGGTGACGCTGCTTTGGCCTAGCAACACATTGCCACTGGCCGTCACAATTTGACCTTTGTCGTTGCGCATGAAATTGCCTGCACGCGTGTAAGCCACACCATTGGCTGTTGACACCGCAAAGAAGCCATTGCCATTGATGGCCATGTCCAGTGGGTTTTGGCTTTGAATCAAAGCACCAGAGTTGTTAATTCGCTGCGTGGCAGAAATGCGAGCACCGTTACCTGCTTGCAAGCCAGCGGGCACATAGTTTGAAGCGTCTTCGTTCATGCCAGGCGAACGAATGTTTTGATACAGCAAGTCCTCAAAAATAGGACGAATACGTTTGTAGGCAGTGGTTGAAACGTTGGCCAGATTATTGGAGATGGTGTCCAAGTTGGTCTGCTGTGCATCCATGCCTGTTTTGGCAACCCATAATGATCTCAACATTTTCTTGCTCCTTCATTTCACGGGTGTTTAAACCCTAGACAGAGACATCAAGGTCCCTGCGGATTTCGAATTTTGCTCAGCAACTTGAACCAATCGAATGTTCAAGTCAAACAAGCGGTTTTGCGCAATCATCTGAACCATGGCCTGAGCCGCGCTCACATTGCTGCTTTCTATCGAGCCTGGCACCAAGCGGATGTCTTCTAATGAAGCCAAGTCTTCTGTCGAGGTGAACAGGCCGTCAGCCTGACGCTCCAAGGTGTGCGGTTCTGGATTGACCAACTTCAAACGCGCCACAGGAGTTTCAAATTTTTGACCAGGTAGCGCGGCTGTAATGGTGCCGTTGGGCTGAATGGTCACTTCTTGGCTGCCCACTGGAATTTGAATCGACTGCCCTTGCTCGTTCAATACATTCAAGCCTGATGAAGTCACCAAAAACCCCTGCGCATCCATGTGAAATTTGCCAGCACGTGTATACGCTTCTTGACCATTGGTCCGTTGCACGGCAAACAAACCTTGATCTTGAATGGCCACATCCAAAGGATTGCCCGTAGCCGTTACTGCGCCAGGGGTCCAGTCTGCGCCAGGTGTGGAGTCAACCACAAAGGCGCGCGAATCTGCGCTGCTGCCCATGACAGGCACAGCCCGGAAGGAAGACAGCATTTCTCTAAAACCTGGCGTTTGCAAATTGGCCATGTTGTGCGAAGTTGTGGCCAACTGCCCCATGGCGCTTTTGGCACCGGTCATGGCAGTGAAGACAAAACGATCAATCATGATTTAAGCCAGGTTTGTGAAGAAGTTAAAAAATATCAACCGACCATTTGCAGCGTGTCGCGCAAAGTCTGGTCAATGGCTTTCAAGCTTTGTGAATTGGCGCTGTAAGAGCGTTGCAAAATCATCAAGCGAACCAATTCGTTGGCAAGGTCTACGTTGGAAGCTTCAAGCGCTTGGCTGCGAATTTCGCCCAAGACACCCGTTCCAGCGCGGCCCACGGTTACACCCACACCGTCTTGCTCTGTACCCGTGATGTTGGAAGGTGCAAAAGCATTCTTGCCCATTGGGATCAGACCATCTTCGTTGTCAAAACTCACCATGGCCACTTGACCAATCAGCTGTTGTTTGCCGGTGCCATAAACACCCACAATGCGGCCAGCGTTGTCAACGGTCACGCTGGACAAACGCGCCACAGCTTCACCATCTTGAATGCTCTTGTTCATTTGAAAAGCACCTGCGTGAAGCTGCGTGCCAGACAAGTCCAGGTTGAACACCATGTCCGTGTTGCCGCCAGCTTGATTGGCCAAACGGCTGGTCAATGTGGTGGTGGTTTTGAACAGGGGTTCGCCAGACACTGTATCTTTCATGATGGTGTCAATGTTCTGACCGCCCATGAAACTCAGCTTGGCAACAGTTTTGTAGCCAGTGCCGTTGGCACCTTGTGTATCAGGCAATGCTGCACGATTTGAAAAGGTGGTTACATCATCGTAGTCAAAAAACTTGCCATCAATTGAGGCAAAGACTTCTACTTGTGAAGTGGTGGTGGTAAGTTTTTCCCCAGAAGTTTTTTGGTTGGTAGCACCTGTGACTGGAATCTCAGTTCCCTCGGGTGTGATCAAAGTCATTGCCAAGGCGTGCTTGAAAGTGATGGCCGCAGTGGAGTTAGAGGCAGTGCCTATTGCTCCAGACAAAGTGATGGTGGTGCCATTGATGGCAGTGACGGTTGTCCCAGTATCAGTAGCACCCAAATAGACTTTATCGCCAATGGCAACGTTTGCGGCAGAAAGCACAGCCACAGTGGTGTCTGTCGCTATTGTGTTAGCAGTCGTCGCACTGACATTGTCTTTGTTAAAGAATGAAACTGAAGCGCCGCTTGGAACAGTCACTGCAGGACTGGTCGTAAAGCTTGTTGCGCCTGCTGTGTACGCCAATACTGTTGCCCCAGAATCAACGCCATTGATAAAAACTTTCATGCCAGTCGTGACGGTTATTTGTGTACCCGCGTTGCTGGGTACTGCAGTCAAACTAATTGGATTTGTAGTTGAGGCTGCACTTGTTAAGGTAGAAGCCACAGGCGCTGTATTCACACGAAGTACTGTGTCTTTGCTCAAAGTAACATTGCTAGTGCCCAAGATGCTGGGGGACGCAGAATTGCTTGGGGTGTAGGTATAACCTGCAGTACCTGAAGTGATAGACAAAGTTGAATCATTGATACGACGGTAGAAAACCTCTAGCGTGTGTGAGTTGCCGTTGTTGTCAAAGACGGTTTGAGTTGTCTTGTTGTTGAAGGTGGCTCTGGCAGGATCAAATGAAACATTGGCCGATTTTGTAAACGCTGTTGAAGTCGAGTCCAACATGGCAGACAGTGTTGAATTGGTCGTGGCATTGCCTGGCAAGTTGCTTGCGGGCATGCGCAGCAGGCCGTTGTTCTTAATCAAGTCATCGGTTATTTGCTTGCCATCCAAGGTGGGTTGGTAGCCAGTCAAATACATGCCGTTTTCGTTCACGATGTAGCCATTTTTATCAACACCAAATTGGCCGTTGCGTGAGTAGTAAACAGCAGAAGGGTCAACCGTTTCAGCGCTGCCAGCACTTTGTAGCAGCCTGAACATGCCTTTGCCACTGATGGCCAAGTCCATAGGATTGGCAGAGTTGGTAATGGCACCTTGCGTCATGGGGCGACGCACCCCCAAAGACTGGCTGCCTTGGCCTGTGGCCGGCTGATCAGACGAGTTGCTGCCGTTCAAAAATTGTGTGGCAAACACATACTCGCCAGATTTGTAGCCAATGGTGTTGGCGTTGGCAATGTTGTTACTGACCGTGTCAATGGCCAGTGAGGTGTTTTGCAGTCCAGAGAGTGCGGTTGCGATATTGCTCATGTCAATGTCCTCAAGTTAAACAGTTGATTTGTCAAAAATTAAATGGCCAACCACTTGACGATGTCAGTGGTCAAAATGTTTCGTCCGTCGCTCAGGCCTACTTTCATGTCTGCGCCTTCTTGACCAATGCTGGCTACCAGCGAGCCCACATAAGCGGTTGGCGATGTGGTTTTGCCTTGTGCATCGGTGGCAATCAGTTCCAGGGTGTACAAACCAGAGGCCACTTGCGTGCCTGAGTCGTTGCCACCGTCCCAAATGAAATCGGTCATGCCAGAGGGTGTTGGACCAAAATCAAATTGATTCACAATTTGGCTGTCGCTGTCGCGAATCACAGCTTTCAATGAAGCTGCGGGCGTATCCAATTTAGCGGCCATGCCCACTGCGCGGCCAGCAAAGTACACCTGCGAGCCCTCAGCCAAAGCTGTTTTGCCCACACTTGAAGACAAGTTCATGAAGTTGGCGGATTGCATTTGAGCCACCAATGCGCTCACAGACGTGTTCAGTTTGTTAATGCCATCAACTTGGTTGAGTGCCGCCAACTGTGAAGTCATGGCTGCGTTGTCCATGGGGTTCATGGGATCTTGGTTTTGCAATTGAACCGTCAGCATCTTCAAAAAGTTCTTTGAAAGGTCTGCGGCCGAAGTGCCATTGCTGGTGCTTTGCACAGGCGCTGCGCTAGGGTCGTAAACGGGAATGTTATTGATCGTGGTTGACATCGTTGCTTCCTTTATTTGCCCAGATCCAAGGTCTTGAGCATGAGTTGTTTGGTGGTGTTCATCATCTCGATGTTGAACTGGTAGGCACGTGAGGCCGAGACCATGTCAACCATCTGCTCTGCAGGGTTCACGTTGGGCATCGTGATATAGCCTTGTGGGTTGGCCAATGGATGGCCAGGGCGATATTCCATGCGCGGCTCGGCCGTGCTTTCAACAATGCGCGCCACTTTCACGCCTTGACCCACACGGCCTGCGCGAGCTTCTGATTGAAAAACCACATGGCGTGAGCGATAGGGTTGGCCATCGGCAGTCACTGCTGTTTCTGCGTTGGCCACGTTGGATGCAATCAAGTTAAGGCGCAATGACTGCGCCACCAAACCGGTTGTGCCCACATCAAAAGTGCCTAATAAACTCATGATGGCTGACCTGTGATGGCAGACAAACGGGTGCGCAAGGTGGAGCCCAAAAAGCTCAATGCAGCCTCCGTGAAAAATGCGTTCTTCACAAAGTGACCCCGCTCAATGTCGGGGTCGACAGTGTTGCCGTCCAAAGAAGGCTGCACACCCACGCGAAACATTTGCTTGGGTGACTGCATAGAGGACGTCATTTGAAAGTGTCCTTGATGCGTGCGATCAAGGCTCACAGAAGATGGGCTGGACTGACCAGACAAGCGCTGCATCAACACCGATTGAAAATCGATGTCACGAGCTTTGAAATGGGGCGTGTCTGCGTTGACCAAATTTGAGCTAAGCAACTCATGGCGAAGACTGCGCAGTTTGAGTGCGGCCTCTCCAAAGTTCAGCGGATCAAATCGGGGTGCGGTGTTCACGTTGGGTCCAATCAATTAATCAAATTTCTTAGATACTTCGCAAACAGCGTGCCAACCCACTAAAACCTCTAAAAACACCAAAGTTAGGTGCTTTAAGTGGTACAAATAGCCTAAATCCAATCCTTAACTGGTTTTCACGGCAAAAATTGCAGGCCGTACTTGTTGGCCCTTGGCAATTTATGCCGCGAAAACGCAACCTCAAAGATGTGAATTGGCAGAGTCCTCAGACACCAGTGAAGAAAAACAACTAGACCCGACCGAGCGGCGGCTTGAACGCGCACGCGAAGATGGGCAGTTTGCACAGTCACGCGACCTCACCACCTTCTTGATACTCTTGCTGTTTGCAGCCGTTTTTGTGGGAATTGGTGGTTCCTTGATGAAGGGCTTGGTGGAATTGGTCAAGCAAGGCCTGACGTTTGGCACCACCGAAGATTGGCAAAACCATTTGATCGATTGGGCCAGTGGCCCTTTGGTCAATGCCATGATGTGGATTTTGGCCATCGTCTTGCCCTTGTGGGTGGTCTCGGCCTTGGCGCCCTTGGCCATGGTGAAGTTTCAGCCGGTTTGGGCCTTCAAACTCAATCCTGGTCGTCTCGACCCATTTGCTGGCTTGGGCCGAATTTTTTCAACCGACACCCTGACCGAGGTGGCCAAGAACATTTTGAAAGTCATTGTGGTGTTCGGCGTGGGCGTGGCCTACGTCACCAGCCTCATTGGCAACCTGAGCGTACTTTCTAGGCAGGATTTAAACCAAGCGCTTGCCAACAGCCTAGGGCTGATCGAAACCGGCTTGCTACTGCTGCTGTTGCCTATTGTGGT
>CAXNGF010000084.1:0-7758 GCA_964201905.1 Limnohabitans sp.
CACGGTACTCAAATGAAATGCCTAATACGTATTCTCCGCTTGCGGCCATGTTGCAAGGTTTCGATCCAGAGTGTGTGTATTGAGCAATGTTTTCATGCAGACCGTCCATGTACTTCCAACCGCCGCCTTTGCCATTTTGGTCACCAAACAAGGTGAGCCATGCGATGACATCAAAATAACCGGTGCCGCTGGATGCGGGATTGGGCATGACCACTTGGCCTTTGTATTCAGGCTTGGTGAGGTCTTTCCATGTTTCTGGTTTTGGAATGTTGCGTTTTTTGGCTTCAACTGTGTTGAAACAAATGGTTGCGCCCCAAACATTCATGCCCCACCAAGAGGGTGGATTGGCTTTGTCGCGGTATTGGGGCATGAGGCCGTCCAAATTCAGCGGGGCAAAGGGCTCGAGCATGCCGTTTTTCTTCATCAAGGCCAAGCTCGTGGCTGCCACGCCCATCACGGCGTCTGCTTGAGGGTTGGCTTTTTCTGCCAAAAGTTTGGCAGTAATGACCCCTGTTGAATCACGAACCCACTTGATGTCAATTTCAGGGTGAACTTTGTTGAAGCCTTCTTGATAAGCTTTGAGTTGATCGACTTCGAGTGCGGTGTAAACGAGCAGTTGGGTTTTTTGAGCAAAAGCCATAGAGCCAATTAAAAGACCGCCGACCAACAAAGCGGATTTATAAAGTGCGCGCATTCGTCATCCTTATCAAGTTTAAATAGACAACTCTCCACCATTGCTGTGACAGCGGTGTGACAAGCCCATGAAAATCATTTGAAACCAAGCAAAGTTGAAAGTCAATTGCTTTTTGTAAATTGTTGACAATTGACCAAGTTGTGATCAAATTCAATGCATGACGACTGAACTCGCTCACGCTCCTGCATCGCTTTCGCCTTCTGTGCAAGCCAGTGCCACCATCAGCATGTTGCAAAACCACTCTCTGACGGGTGCGGTGCAACAAGAAATTGAGCGCTTGATCAATGTGGGCGAACTAGGCCCAGGTGACAAACTCACCGAGGCAGCACTTGCTGAAAGGCTGGGTGTTTCACGTGGGCCCGTGAGAGAGGCGTTTCGGGTTTTAGAAGAGGCCGGCTTGGTTCAGTTGGAAAAAAATCGAGGCGTCTTTGTTCGTCTCATTCCACTAGAAGAAGCGCTCGAAATTTTTGATCTGCGCGCCATGATGGAGGCCCATGTGGGAAGCACTTTGGCAACCCATGTCACTGAGCAGCAGCTAAGTTATTTGAAAAGTCTGGTGCTTCAAATGGAGTCTGCAGTTAAGCTTCAAGATGAAGCCAACTACTACCGATTGAACATTGAATTTCATGAGACCATGGTGTCTTATGCGGGCAATAAAAAATTAGTCAACATGTATCGCAAGCTCACTCGAGAGTTGAGTTTGTTCAGGCGCCGCAATTTTTCCGATCATGCGTTGTTGGTCACCTCGGTCAATGAACATCGTGATATTTTGGAAGCTATTGGCTCTGGCAATGCGGTCAAGGCTGCAGAAGCTTTGCGTCAGCATGTGCTAATGAGCCGCGAAAGAACCGTTCGAAATTTTGTGAAATATTCAGAGGGCTCTGTGCCCTAAAGTTAGAAGAAGGTTGTTCCATGCGAGTGAATCAGAGAAATTATCAAATGCCCAAGCAGCCAGTGGTGGTGGTGTGTGTGGATGGTTGTGAGCCCGACTATTTGGGCCAAGCTGTGGCTGGTGGTCATATGCCTTGGATGAAAAAAGTACTCTCGGATGGCACTGGACTTCAAGCAGATTGTGTGGTGCCCAGTTTTACAAACCCCAACAACTTGTCCATCGTGACAGGTGTTCCTCCAAGCGTCCATGGTATCTGCGGCAACTATTTGTACGACAGTGCCAACAATGTGGAAGTCATGATGAACGATCCGAAGTGGCTGCGTGCGCCGTCTTTGTTGGCAGCACTGTCAGATGCGGGTTGCAAGATGGCCGTGATCACTGCCAAGGACAAGTTGCGTCAGTTGCTGGGCCATCAAATGAAAGGCATTTGTTTTTCTGCCGAGAAGGCCGACAAGGCCAGCGTGGCTGAGCATGGCATTGACGATGTGCTTCAAAAAGTAGGCAAACCTTTGCCCAGTGTTTACAGCGCAGACTTGTCCGAATTTGTTTTTGCAGCAGGCGTGTGGCTGATGAAAAATCAAAGGCCAGATGTGATGTACCTTTCAACCACCGATTACATTCAGCACAAATTTGCACCTGGCACTGCAGGTGCCAACGAGTTTTACGCCATGATGGACGGCTATTTGGCTGAACTTGATGCCATGGGTTGTGTGGTGGTTTTAACGGCAGATCACGGTATGAATGCCAAAGTGGGCATGGACGGTCAACCTAAAGTTATTTATTTGCAAGACTGGTTTGATGCCTGGCTGGGGGCTTCATCTGTGCGCGTCATTTTGCCCATTACCGATCCTTATGTGGTTCACCATGGTGCTTTGGGTTCTTTCGCCACCATCTATTTGCCAGCAGGCACCGATCCTGCTCAGGTGTGTCAAAAACTTCAGGCAGAGCAGGGCATTGAAGTGGTTTTAACTCGCGAGCAAGCGGCTGAAAAGTTTGAATTGCCCGCCGACAGGTTGGGTGACTTGGTGGTGGTATCTGAGCGAGACACCGTTTTGGGTACTTCACAAGCCAAGCATGACTTGTCGGGCCTTGATGTACCCTTGCGCTCGCATGGCGGTATCAGTGAGCAGCGGGTGCCTTTGGTTATGAATCGTGCAGTACCCAATTTAGACCGAAATCGCCGCTGGCGCAATTTTGACGCTTTTGATTTGGCTTTGAATTTTGGCCAATCTGCTTGAAGTTTGAAAAGGTGAGTGTCATGAGTCAAGTTGCCCAATTTATCAGAGACCACCAGCTTGATGCCATGCGCATTGGTGGCCAAAAAATAGGTGCTGGTAGGGATCGTGCTATTGAGATTTTTAATCCGTATTCGGCTGAGCGCATTGGCACTGTGCCCAAAGCGACGCTAGAGGAAGTGCGACAAGCCTATGCGTTGGCGCATGCCTACAAACCTCAATTAACAAGATTTGACAGAGCTTCAATTTTGAACAAAGCGGCAGCCTTGGTCCGAGATCATTTGGATGACATTGCCCATTTAATTTCAGCAGAATCTGGCTTGTGCATCAAGGATGCTGTTTATGAAGCGGGTCGCGTAAGCGATGTGTTGTTGTTTGGAGCGCAAGAAGTTTTAAAGGACGATGGCCAAATTTTCAGTTGCGACTTAACTCACCATGGCAAGCAGCGCCGCGTTTACACACAGCGTGCGCCTTTGTTGGGCGTTATCACGGCCATCACACCTTTCAATCACCCCATGAACCAAGTGGCCCACAAAGTCATTCCCAGTGTGGCCACCAACAACCGCATGGTTCTCAAACCTTCAGAGAAAGTCCCTTACTCGGCTATTTATTTTGCAGACTTGCTGTATGAGGCAGGTTTGCCCCCCGAGATGCTCAGTGTGATCACTGGTGACCCTCGCGAAATTGCCGATGAAATGCTGACGCACCCAGCAGTTGACTTAATTACGTTTACCGGTGGCGTTGCCATTGGCAAGTACATCGCTGACAAGGCGGGCTACCGACGCATTGTGTTGGAGCTTGGCGGCAACGACCCTCTTATCGTGATGGAAGATGCTGATTTAGAAGAGGCTTCTAATTTGGCGGTGCAGGGCTCTTACAAAAATTCAGGTCAACGTTGTACCGCTGTGAAGCGCATACTTGTTCACCAATCGGTGGCTGAGCAATTGACTGACTTGGTGGTACAAAAAACCAAGGCGTGGTCGTATGGGGATCCTGCCAATCCAGACAATCTCATGGGCACGGTCATTGATGAAGCCGCAGCGCAACTCTTTGAGGCGCGAGTGAACGAGGCCGTGGCCCAAGGCGCCCGATTGTTGGTTGGAAATCAACGGCGCGGTGCCTTGTATGCACCTACTGTCTTGGACCATGTGACGCCCGATATGATGCTTGTGAAAGAAGAAACTTTTGGCCCTGTCTCGCCCATCATTCAGTTTAAGGACATCGATGAGGCCATTCAAATTGCCAATGGCACAGCCTATGGTCTTTCAAGCGGGGTGTGTACCAATCGCATGGATTACATCGTGCGCTTTGTGAATGAATTGCAAATGGGTACGGTGAATGTGCGTGAGGTGCCAGGCTACAGGTTGGAGCTCACACCATTTGGCGGTATCAAAGATTCAGGCTTGGGCTACAAAGAAGGTGTGCAAGAGGCCATGAAAAGCTTCACCAACATCAAAACCTATTCCTTGCCCTGGGCTTGAATTGAATTCAAGCGGGCACGCTGAGTCAAACTAAATTTCTACCGAAACACCATGGCCCTTAACCTGACGGACATTGAAAAACTCTTCGATCAAAGAGGACACGAACAATACTCAGGCGAGCCGGTGACACAACTGCAACATGCTTTGCAAGCAGGCTTTCTGGGGGAGCAAGAAGGTGCCAGTGATGAGTTGGTCACAGCCGCTTTCCTGCATGACTTGGGTCATTTGCTACATGATTTGGGTGATACACCCAGCATCCAGGGTGTTGACGATGTCCATCAATACCGAGTGCTGCCCTTCTTGCGAGGTTTATTTCCAGACTCGGTGATCGACGCCATTCAAAGACACGTCGATGCCAAAAGATATTTGTGTGCAACAAGGCCCGAGTATCACGATAGTTTGTCTGAAGATTCCAGGCGCAGTTTGAAACTTCAAGGCGGTAAATTCTCTGACGAAGACGCTGCAGCTTTCATAGCAGAACCTGGTGCAAAAGATGCTGTGAGAGTGCGTATTTGGGATGATCTTGCCAAAAGGCCTGACCTTCAAACGCCAGGACTTTCTCACTTCATGCAAGTTGCAAGACGTTGCGCTTTGAGAGATTAAGTTGGCCATGACTTGGCCCGTTTTGTTCTTGGTGCTCTTTGGGGCACTGCTTCACGCCAGCTGGAACGCACTTGTGAAGTCTAGCTCGGACAAAACCTTAGACACGGCCCTGATCCATGTCCTGTGTTCGCTGTTGGCCCTTCCTGTGTGCTTGTACGTTGGCCCACCTGCCCCGGAGGCTTGGCCCTATATCCTGTGCTCCTTGGTGGTTCACGTAGGCTACTACTCTGCTTTAGCCGGAGCCTATCGACATGGTGAACTGGGACTCACATACCCTTTGATGCGGGGTACTGCGCCCATGTTGGTGGCGCTGACATCCTTTGCATTCATCGGCGAGGGTTTGACGCCTTTGGCTTGGTTGGGCGTGGCTTGTATCAGCTGTGGTGTTTTGTTGTTAGGCATCACGCGCGAATCGTGGACACATCGGAAAGCCATTTTGTTTGCCCTTTGCAATGCCGTGCTCATTGCCATCTACACCGTGATCGATGCCAAAGGTGCACGCAGCTCCGGTCAGGTCGTGCAATACATCAGCATGTTATTCGTGTTGGACGGTTGGCCTTTTGCGCTTTTGGTCTTCATGCAACGCAAAGGGCAGGTCTGGCCTTATGTGCAAAAGCGCTGGCCTGTGGCAGCAGGTGGTGCATTTGCCTCCATTGGTTCTTACGCCATTGCGCTGTGGGCCATGACCGTCGCACCTGTTGCCATGGTGGCTGCGTTGCGCGAAACATCGGTTTTTTTTGCAGCGCTCATTGGCGCGTGGTTTTTGAAAGAAGTATGGACTCGGCAAAGAATTGCAGGCACTGTGGCTATTCTTGCTGGTGTTGCTGCACTTCGTCTTGGTTAATGGTGAAGGACGTGCATTAGGAGACCTTTTTCATGGCAACACAAAGCGTTCTAACGCGGGCCAAAATTGTGCTTGTGGGTGGCAACATTGCGGACTGCTCAATGTGGTTGTTCAATGTGTGGGGGAGGGCACTTCTGCAGGCTGGGGTTATGAGGCCGTTTGATTCAGCGGGCTCCATTACGCAGACAGGCATAATTTGGCCTTGGTTCAGGAATCTGCCTGAACTTCACTTGGAACTTGAATGACCTTATTGGCTATTTTGTTGGGCACTCTGGCCGCTGGTATTGGAAGTGTTTGGTTGGCGGCTTGGCTTAGCTTTGGCATTGTGAGTCGTTATACACAGCACATGCTGAGCTTGGCTGCAGGCGCATTGCTGGCCACAGCTTTTTTGCACCTTCTGCCTGAAGCCTTTGAGGCGGGTGTAGAACCTCACAACCTGTTTGTGACCTTGTTGTTCGGTTTGCTGTTCTTCTTTTTGCTCGACAAAGCAGAGCTTTGGCACCACGGGCATGAGCACCACCACGGCGATGTTCACCATGGCCATGGCCATGATCATGCGCATTCACATGCCACAGATGCACCACACGATCACGGCGCACACGCAAAGCCTCTGGCGGGTGGTTGGGCCATCTTGGCAGGGGACAGTGTTCACTGCTTTGGGGATGGCGTTCTTATTGCCTCTGCATTCATCGTTGATTTGAAGTTAGGCGTGGTGGCTGCTATAGCTGTCTTGGCTCACGAAGTACCGCATCACATGGGTGATTTGGTTGTGCTGCGCGAGGGCTCCCAAAGTCGGCAAACAGCCGTCTTGAAAGTCTCCCTTGCGGGCGCCATCACGGCTTTGGGGGGGTTGGCTGGCTACGCGTTGCTGGACCAACTCCATGGCGTCTTGCCCTACATGCTGGCCATTGCCAGCAGCAGTTTTATTTATGTGGCACTGGCCGACTTAATTCCGCAACTGCAAAAACGTTTAAGTTCGCGGGAAACGGCAGCGCAAATTGTTTGGCTCTTAAGTGGCATTGCATTGGTGAGCGCGGTCAGTGTATTGGCGCATTCTTTCACTTTGCATTGAGGTCCAATTGACTTAGCCCTTTGCGCAGGGCAGACCTGGTGTGTTGCACCACTCACTCCAGCTGCCTGGGTAAAGACGGGTGATACCCAGCCCAGCCAACTCCATGGCCAAAATATTGGGCACAGCACTGACACCGCTTCCGCAATGGTGAACCACAGTGGCAGGATCTCTGCCTGCTAAAAGATTTTCAAATTCAGATCGGAGCACATCGGCCGATTTGAACATGCCATCGGCATTTAAATTTTCGGTGAAGGGCCGGTTCAATGCACCAGGTATGTGGCCTGCTACGGGGTCAAGAGGCTCCATTTCACCGCGATAACGCGCAGCACCGCGTGCATCAATGAGGGTCAAATTGGAATGTCCAACTTGGGGCGCCAATTGATCAGTGCTAACCCATTCACGCAAAGCAGATTTCAATTCAAACTTGCTGGCGCTAGGCATCAACTCAGTAGGTACGCCTGTTTCCACTGCGCCACCAGATGCTTCCCATGCCTGAAGGCCACCATTTAAAACAGCTGATGCATCATGCCCCAACCATTTCAGCATCCACCACAAGCGGCCGCAATAGTTGGCGCCATTGCGGTCATACACCACGGCCTGCATGTGGTTTTGAAAACCTAAGCCGCTTAACCAAGCGGCCACTGATTCACGCGAGGGCAGGGGATGTCTGCCGCCATTGACAGCTGTTGAACCGTGTGTGCTGAGGTTGCGATCTAAATGAGCTTGATGAGCACCCTGAATGCGAACTGTGGCAAACATCGTGTCGGCCATTTCGGGTTTCATGAGGTCGCAGCTGCAATCAAACACCATGAAGGGTTTCCCAGAGGTCTTGAAGTCTTTGAGTTGTTGAACAGAGAGGAGCGTGTTGTACATACCGATTCCTTCAGTGATGGTTGTTTTCTAAGATGAGCTTGTGCTGGTCTTGTTACGGCCGCTT
>CAXNGF010000085.1:0-7717 GCA_964201905.1 Limnohabitans sp.
ACTGGGAGGTGTCAAAGACATTCGGGAGGCCGTCGAAAAAGCTGAGGCCGCGTTGAATGGATTGCAGCCAAAGAGAACCATTGTGTTTGTCGATGAGGTTCACCGATTTAACAAAAGCCAGCAAGACGCTTTTTTGCCGCATGTTGAGAGTGGCTTGTTCACCTTCATTGGCGCCACTACCGAAAACCCGTCCTTTGAGGTTAATTCTGCTTTGCTTTCTAGGGCAGCCGTCTATGTTCTGCAGTCATTAGGTGAAGATGATTTAAAACAAATTGTGATGCGAGCGCATGCCATTGGTGCTATCCCTGTTTTAGAAACTGAAGCAGAGCAGCGCCTCATTGCCTATGCCGATGGCGATGCTCGGCGCTTGCTCAACACCCTTGAAACCTTGTCGGTTGCAGCTCAAAGCGAGAAGCTTGCAGAAATTTCTGATGCTTGGCTGATGAAGGTATTGGGTGAGCGCATGCGCCGCTATGACAAAGGCGGCGAGCAGTTCTACGACACCATCAGTGCGCTGCACAAATCTGTGAGGGGCTCAGACCCAGATGCTGCTTTGTACTGGTTCACGCGGATGCTAGACGGCGGCGCCGATCCTCGCTATATGGCCAGGCGCTTGATTCGCATGGCAACCGAAGACATTGGCTTGGCCGATCCTCGCGCACTTCGTTTGGCATTGGACGCTGCAGAGGTTTATGAGCGCTTGGGAAGTCCGGAAGGTGAACTGGCTTTGGCAGAATGTGTGATTTATTTGGCGGTAGCGGCCAAATCTAATGCCGTTTATAAAGCATTCAATGAAGCCAAAGCATGGGTCAAAAAAGATGGCACACGTCCTGTGCCAATGCACTTGCGCAATGCCCCCACGCAACTCATGAAAACCTTGGACTACGGCAAAGGCTATCGCTATGCTCATGATGAAGAAGGCGGCTTTGCAGCAGGCGAAAAGTATTTGCCTGATGGCATGCCTGCGCCAGGTTTTTACCGTCCCGTCAATCGTGGTTTAGAGTTAAAGATTGCAGAAAAAATGGCCAGCTTGAATGAAATGAATCCATCAAAAGCGACAAAGAAATAGGAGTTTGGTATGGATGTCTTTCTCCAGCAGGTGATCAATGGCTTGGTTCAAGGCAGCATGTATGCCCTGATTGCCTTGGGGTACACCATGGTTTACGGCATCATCAATTTGATCAACTTTGCGCACGGTGAAGTGCTCATGGTGGCCGCCCTGACCAGCTGGTCTGTGATTGCGCTCATGCAAGATGCCACGCCTGGCATGCCCGGCTGGTTGATGCTCTTGATCTCTTTACTCATTGCCAGTGTGGTTGCAGCTTCGCTCAATTTTGCAATTGAAAAAATTGCCTACAGACCTTTGCGAAACAGCCCTAAATTGGCGCCACTGATCACCGCCATTGGTGTCAGCATCTTGCTTCAAACTTTGGCCATGATTATCTGGAAACCCAACTACAAGCCATTTCCCACCTTGTTGTCCACCACCCCTATCAACGTGGGAGGTGCAGTTATTTCAACTACACAAATCATGATTTTGGGTGTCACTGCCATTTCATTGGCGGTGTTGATGTGGGTGGTCAATGCCACCAAGTTGGGCAGGGCCATGCGCGCTACTTCAGAGAACCCACGCGTTGCTGCCTTGATGGGTGTGAAGCCCGACATGGTCATTTCTGCCACCTTCATCATTGGCGCCATATTGGCAGCCATTGCGGGTGTGATGTTTGCATCCAATTACGGCACTGTGCATCACAGCATGGGCTTCTTGCCCGGCTTAAAAGCTTTTACTGCTGCGGTCTTTGGTGGTATTGGTAACTTAACGGGTGCTGTCGTGGGGGGTATTTTGCTAGGCCTCATTGAGTCCATTGGCTCGGGCTACATTGGCGTTCTGACAGGCGGCGTACTGGGCAGTCACTACGCTGATATTTTTGCTTTCATTGTGCTCATCATCGTGCTCACATTAAGGCCTTCAGGCTTGATGGGTGAGCGTGTGGCCGATCGCGCTTGAGATTCAGTTGGAGGGCGCAATGAACAATTCAAAAAATCTCAAAATTCTGGCCATAGGTGTTGCGCTGCTGGTCTTGCCTTTGGTGCTTCAGCAGTTTGGCAATGCATGGGTGCGCATTGCCGACATGGCCTTGCTCTATGTCTTGTTGGCGGTTGGCCTGAACATTGTGGTGGGCTATGCGGGCTTGCTCGATTTGGGCTATGTCGCCTTCTTCGCCGTCGGCGCCTACATGTATGGCCTGTTGGCGTCGCCTCATCTGATTGAAACATTTCCAGCCATTGCTGCCATGTTCCCTCGTGGGTTGCACATGCCTTTGTGGGTCATTGTGCCAGCGGCGGCCGTATTGGCGGGTTTGTTTGGCATGTTGCTAGGCGCACCCACTTTAAAGCTGCGCGGCGATTATTTAGCCATTGTCACTTTGGGCTTCGGCGAAATCATTCGGGTGTTTTTGAACAACTTGGACCAGCCCGTCAACATCACCAACGGCCCTAAGGGTTTGAATCAAATTGATCCGATTCATTTCTTTGGTATCAATCTGGGCAAAAAATTCGATTTTTTGGGTGTTGAATTTGCATCAGTGAGCCTTTACTACTACCTGTTTTTGTCTTTGGTGCTGGTGACCATTTTGATTTCATATCGACTCCAAGCTTCGCGCATTGGCCGAGCATGGATGGCCATTCGAGAAGATGAAATTGCAGCCCAGGCCATGGGTTTGAACACCCGCAATTTAAAACTCATGGCCTTTGGCATGGGCGCCACCTTTGGCGGAATATCAGGTGCCATGTTTGCAGGCTTCCAAGGCTTTATTTCGCCAGAGTCATTCAGCCTTATGGAGTCAGTCATGATTGTGGCTATGGTGGTGCTGGGCGGCTTGGGTCACTTGCCTGGGGTTATTTTGGGAGCGGTGCTCTTGTCTGCATTGCCAGAAATTTTGCGTTATGTGGCCGGTCCTTTGCAGTCCATGACCGATGGCCGCATTGACGCCGCTATTTTGCGTCAACTGCTCATTGCCTTGGCCATGATTGTCATCATGCTCATGCGCCCTCGCGGTTTGTGGCCTTCGAATGAGCACGGCAAAGCCTTGCAAGTGAAAGAGGGCGCTTAACATGAACTCGAACCTGCCCATCACGGAAACAGTTTTAAAAGTAGCCGGCATTTCCAAGCGCTTTGGCGGCTTGCAAGCTTTGTCTGATGTGGGTATGACCATTGAACGCGGACAAGTCTACGGACTCATTGGCCCCAATGGTGCTGGCAAAACCACCTTCTTCAATGTCATCACCGGCCTCTACTCGCCAGACACTGGCAGTTTCGAATTGGCAGGCAAACCTTATCAACCTACTGCAGTTCACGAAGTTGCCATGGCGGGCATTGCGCGAACCTTTCAGAACATTCGGTTGTTTGCTGAAATGACAGCTCTGGAAAACGTCATGGTGGGCCGCCATGTGCGAACCTCATCTGGATTGTTGGGCGCTATTTTTAGAACACCCAAATTCAAACAAGAAGAAGCCGAAATTGCGCACCGTGCAAAAGAATTGTTGGACTACGTGGGCATCGGTCAATATGCCGACTACCGCGCGCGCACTTTGTCCTATGGCGATCAGCGTCGACTAGAAATTGCCCGAGCGCTTGCCACCGATCCACAACTCATTGCCTTGGACGAACCCGCAGCCGGCATGAACGCCACAGAAAAAGTGCAATTGCGTGAGCTCATAGACCAGATTAGGAAAGACAACAGAACCATCTTGCTCATTGAACACGATGTGAAATTGGTCATGGGTTTGTGCGACCGCGTCACGGTGCTCGACTATGGCAAACAAATTGCCGAGGGCACACCTGCAGATGTGCAAAAAAATGAAAAAGTGATTGAAGCCTATTTGGGTACCGGAGGGCATTGAAATGACGGTCACATTGTTGAAAGTCAAAGGCCTTGAAGTGGCCTACGGCGGCATTCAGGCTGTTAAGGGCATCGATTTTGAAGTGCACGAAGGTGAATTGGTGTGTCTCATTGGCTCCAATGGAGCGGGCAAAACAAGCACCATGAAAGCCATCACAGGGACCTTGCCCATCCATGCAGGTGACATTGAATACATGGGCAAAAGCATTGTGGGTCAAGGCCCCTGGGATTTGGTCAAGCAGGGTTTGGCCATGGTGCCCGAAGGACGCGGTGTGTTCACACGCATGAGCATCATTGAGAATTTGCTCATGGGCGCCTACATTCGCAACGACACCGCCGCCATTCAAGACAATATGGAAAAAGTGTTTCACACCTTTCCCAGGTTGCGTGAGCGCAAAGACCAATTGGCTGGCACCATGTCGGGTGGCGAGCAACAAATGTTGGCCATGGGCCGTGCCCTCATGAGCCGCCCCAAGGTCTTGTTGTTGGATGAGCCCTCTATGGGGCTGTCACCCATCATGGTGGACAAAGTTTTCGAAGTGGTGCGCGATGTTTTTGCGCAAGGCGTGACGGTCTTGTTGGTCGAGCAAAACGCCAGTCGTGCTTTGGCATTGGCCAATCGGGGTTATGTCATGGAGTCTGGTTTGATTGCCATGACTGGGCCTGGGCAAGACTTGTTGAACGATCCCAAAGTGCGTGCAGCCTATTTGGGTGAATAAAACTTGTCAGTCGACTTTTGCGCCACTGGCTTTGACAACGGGCTCATACTTGGCCAACTCGCGCTTCATGAATGCGGCAAATTGTTCGGGCGAGCTACTGACTGGTTCAATCAGCATCATGCCAAACCGAGTTTTGGTTTCGGGCGCAGCAAGAGCGCTTGAGAAAGCTTGATGCAATCGAGCCACGATGGCAGGCGGCGTGTTGGCAGGCGCTACCAAGCCCCACCAAGTGTCGACTTCAAATCCTTTGAGCGTTTCGGACATGGCTGGAATGTCCGGCAATGCGTTTGATCGTTGTAGCGTTGTGACCGCCAATGCTTTCAGTTTGCCAGCCTTGATGTTGGGCGCTGCTGTGGCCAGGTTGTCAAAGTTGAAATCGACTTGGCCAGACAACAACGCCAACTGCGCAGGATTGCCGCCGTTGTAAGGGATGTGCACAGCAAAGATGCCGGCATCGCGCTTGAACATTTCTGCTGCCAAATGACCGGCGCTGCCATTGCCGCCAGAGCCGACATTGAGCTTGCCTGGATTGGCTTTGGCATAGGCTATCAAGTCGCTTACGTTGTTGATTTTCAAACGCTGTGCAGTTTCTGCATTCATCACCAACACATTGGGTACGCGAACCATTTGCGTGATGGCGGCAAAGTCTGTGGCTGCATTAAAGGGCATTTTGGTGAACAGCCATGGGTTAATGGCATGCGTGGCCACAGCGGAAATACCAATGGTGTAACCATCAGCTGGGGCTTTGGCCACAATGTCTACGCCCAAGTTGCCACCTGCACCCGGCTTGTTGTCGATGATGACAACCCCAAGGGTGTCTTTGACACGTTCTGCCAAGGCACGCGCAGTGACGTCAATGGGGCCGCCAGGTGCATAGGGCACCACAAGGCGAATTGGTTTTTCAAAAGCTTGTGCGAATGCGTTTGACAAGCTAACAAGGGCTAACATGGACATGGCAACGCAGAGCAAGCTGCGGCGGTGTCCCCATAATTGAGTGGTAAGCATCAGGTGGACTCCTTGGCCTTATCGGCTTCAGTGGTGAATGAATCGGCAAAGTAGGCGTCTTCAGGTAAACCTGCTTTGCCCACGTAGTTTGCACGTGCTGAGTCCACCACAATGGGTGCGCCGCAAGCATAGACTTGGTATTCGCTCAAATTGGGATGGTCTTGCAAGACAGCTTGATGGACAAAGCCCGTTCGACCTGTCCATGCATCTTCTGGCAACGCATCTGACACCACAGGCACATAACTTAAGTGGGGCATGGCTTTAACTTGCGCTTCAACCCAATCGCTCATGTACAAATCGGCAGGGCGTCGACCGCCCCAATACAAGCTAGCAGGCCGTGTAATGCCTTTGTGTTGCATGTGCTCAATGAGCGCTTTGATGGGCGCAAAGCCCGTACCCGATGCCAACAAAATAATGGGCGCCTGAGAGTCTTCACGCAAAAAGAAACTGCCGTAAGGGCCCTCAATTCGCAAGATGTCTTTTTCCTTCATGGTGCTGAACACCGGGTCGGTGAACTTGCCGCCAGGCATATGGCGAATGTGCAGCGCCACTTTGGGAGCAACAGGGTCAAGTGTGTGTGGCGCGTTGGCCATGCTGTAACTGCGGCGCGCGCCATCGCGCAATAAAAAATCAACATACTGACCAGCGTGATATTGCATGACATCGGTTGCTGGTAACTGCAGGGTCACGGCCATCACGTCGTGTGATTTCTTTTCTAGACTGACCACGCGCACAGGCATTTTCTTGATGGGGAAGCTGCCTGCTTCAGTGACTTGTCTAGATACCAAAACCAAATCGCTTTGCGCTGTTGAGCAGCAAGTCAAAATGAGACCCGCTGCTTCTTCTTCTGCACTCAATGCTTTTGACTGATGCTCACCATGAATCACGGTGCCAGAGATTTTTTGACATTTGCAGGAACCGCAAGCGCCATCTTTGCAGCCATAGGGCAGGCCAATGCCTTGCCGTATGCCGGCTGCGAGCAAAGTTTCGCTGGTATCTGCGTTAAAAGTACGGCCACTGGGCTCTACGGTAATTTGGAAGCTCATGTTTTCGTTATCCTAGGGGGGTCATCAATTTTCTAACCCCTGATTTTGCCCTCAAACCAAACCCCTTTAGGCGCTTTACCCGCCCGCTTTCGAAAAGAGCGTGTTTTGATCATCGGTTGTGGTGATGTAGGTCAACGAGCTGCCAAACAGTTGGTGGGTCGAACTCGGGTTTTGGCATTGACCTCCAGCCCCGAAAAAGCCACAGGCTTAAGGGCCCAAGGCATGACGCCGATTATTGGTAATTTGGACGATTCTCGGTCCTTGCAGCGTTTATCCGGATGGGCTACTCGGGTCCTGCATTTAGCCCCGCCACCCTCCGACCGAGCGGGGGCATGGTCGACCGATTTGCGCACTTTGAATTTGGTACGGGCGCTCAAAAAAAGGGCTTTGCCCATATCGCTTGTTTATGGGTCTACCAGCGGTGTTTATGGCGATTGCCAAGGGCAGTGGGTGTCTGAATCTAGGCCCGTTAAACCCCACACACCCAGAGCCATTCGGCGGGTCGATGCAGAAAATACCATTCGATTTTTGGGGAAAACGGGCGTGCGCAGCAGCATTTTGCGCATTCCCGGCATTTACGCCCCCGACCGTCCCAATGGCACCCCCCGCGAAAGGCTGTTGAAAGCTACGCCCGTCCTTTTGGAAAAAGACGATGTGTACACCAATCACATTCATTCAGACGATTTGGCAAGGGCCTGTGTGGCAGCCCTCTGGCGAGGAAAGCCGCAGCGTGTTTTCCATGTGAGCGATGACAGCCAAATGAAGATGGGTGATTATTTCGATTTAGCAGCAGACTTGATGGGCTTAAGTCGCCCGCCGCGAGTACCCAGAAGCCAAGCCCAAGACACCTTGCCCCTCATGCTGTTGAGCTTTATGAGCGAGTCTAGGCGTTTGAACAATGACAGACTTAAAAAAGAACTGAGAGTTCGGTTGCTGTACCCCACCATTGCGCAAGGTTTGGTGTGAATGCCTTGCGCCTGACACTTTGGCATTCGCGCCACCTAGGCAGTGAGTTTGCCCTTGATTGGGCTTAGTTTTTGGGCTC
>CAXNGF010000086.1:0-7657 GCA_964201905.1 Limnohabitans sp.
GCCAATGCCCAGCGCAGTACAAAGTCAGAAATGATGGTGGGCTTGTTCCAAGTGCGAAAAACTGTTGACCTTACCCTCTCAAATAACTCGGGTGCATCGCGTTCAATTTCCATCATGACCGACTTCAACATGGGCCGGGGTGAATGTGAAAAAGTTCTGGCGGTATGCTGATACTGAGGGTCCATTTTTCTACCATTTGAGTCAGATCGGGGGTTTAAGTTGTCTGCTTTGGCTTGCAACCATTGTTTGGACAGGCGACTTGCATTTTCAAGGGATGTCGATTCGGCTTGCAACTTGCTGCCCTTGACCGCAGGCTCGTCTGACCAAGACACATAAAAGCCATTTTCAAAAAACCAATTGTCCAAACAAACTGGGGCACCAAAGAACACATCATCGTTCAAATAAAAATAACGTTCCGAAAGTCCTGGAATGTGGTGAATATAAGATTCGATGTTGCCTGAATCGAATGTGGGCAAAGCTGAATGCGGAATCAGTTGATGATGATCGACCACCGTAATTTGATCTGAGGCTTGAAACCAATCGGGCACCTGTCCATCTGTGACAATGTAAATGTGGCCGTGCTCAGGAAAGAATTTTTCAAGGGCACGCAAGCTAAACCGCAATTCGTCGTTGTCGCGGTAACGTCCTTCTACATTGCCAAACTTGGCAAAGCTTAAGTTGCCAGTAGCTTTTAATTTCTGAGCATGTTTTTCGCGCTTGGCGCGCCACTCGCCATCGTTGCCATTGACCCAGAGGTACACGATGTCAATCGCAGTGTTTAAAGTCTTAGAAGCTTGATTCAAAATGGAACTGGTCTGACACAAAATTGTCATTAAACCACTTTTGAAACTCAATTTGGGGGGTATGGTTTTATGCGTAAATTGCTTGTTTCGGGTTCATTTCATAAGATATCCACGACAAAGAAAAAGGGTTTACAAGAAATCTTGTAAACCCTTTGAATTTCATGGGGTGGCTGATGGGGCTCGAACCCACGACAACAGGAATCACAATCCTGGACTCTACCAACTGAGCTACAGCCACCATAGAAAAGAAATTATAGCCGAAACTTTTTTATCTCAGGCCCCTTGCGCCTCTGTCTTTGGCTTTGCGGCGCTGGGTTTGGTCACCAAAATTTCAGCCTTCATGAGGGTCTTTAAGTGCGCAATGTAGGCCTGCGTTTCAGCTGTGCCCCAGAGTTGGGTGAATTGCTGCTGAGCCTGCACCATGAGCGCTTTGTTTTCTGTTTCAGGCGGCAAGACCTTGGTTACACGGACCACTGCAAAACCTTGGTCTCCCAAATCAACCCCATTGATTGAAGGCAACTTGTTAGGATCGGCGCGCAGCACAGCGTCAACCACTTTGGGCAATTGCTTTTGTGTTTTCTCGCGTGATATCACAATGGCACTTGGCAGGTTGTCAGCGCCTGTGCTGGCTTTGAGCGCAGTCAAACGTTGCTCGCCCTGGGCCTTGGCCATTTCAGAGGCCTTCTCTTGGGTTAAAGCTCGCTTAACAAAATCTTTGACTTCGGCCAAAGGCAAAGTTGCTGCAGGTTGATGCTTCACAACGCGAGCTGAGACCAAGGTGCTGGGTGCCACCTCAATGGCTTCGGTATTGCGCTGCTTTTGCAATGATGCTTCACTGAACAGTGCTTGCAACAAACCAGGATGACTCAAAACACCTTTGGCCTGTACTGCTTGACGCGCCACTTGATTGGCCTTTTGGATATTGAGTTTGAGTTTGTCTGCCACTGGTTTCAAGCTGTCTGACTGCTCGTAGACCGTGTTGGAAAAAGTCTCTGCCATCTCGGCATATTTGCGCTGAGCTTGTTGCTTTTTCAAGTCTGCTTCCATAGAGGGGCGCAGTGATTCAAAACTTTGAGCTTTGGCGGCCTTGATGTCAGTGAGTTGAATGATGTGGTATCCAAACTCAGATTCGACCAAGTCACTGATGTCAGATTTTTTCATGCTGAATGCCGCATCTTCAAAGGCTTTCACCATGGCGCCACGACCAAAGAAGTCTAAATCGCCACCTTTCACTGCAGAACCGGGGTCTTGTGAATTTTTACGAGCAACTTCGGCAAAGCTTGCGGGCTTGGCTTTTACCGACTTCAACAACTCTTCAGCTTTGGCACGTGCAGCTTTTTTCTCAGCATCTGGCGCCTCCTTGGCAGCGGTGATTAAGATATGGCTGGCTCGCCGCTCTTCCTTGCTGGACAAACGCTGCAAGTTTTGCTCGTAGTAAGTCTTTAAGTCTTGCTCGTTCAATGCAATCGATTGGCGCAGACTTTCGATATCGAGAACCACGTACTCAATGTCAGCAGATTCAGCAGATTGGTACTTCTCTTTGTGTTTGTCGTAATAGGCTTGTATGTCAGCTTCAGACACTGTGACTTTGCCAAGGTAATCGGCAGCCGGGAAATTCAAAATTTGAACTTCGCGTCGTTGCATAAAGGCGTTCATGGCCGTTTGGGTTTGAGCTACAGTGGCATATGCAGAAGCTTGAACACCCTGTATGACTTGACGATTTGACAAATCTGAGCGTACTTGCATTTCAAACATTTCAGGTGTCATACCTTGTGAGGCTGCAAGTTGTTTGTATCGCTCCATGTCAAGCTTGCCATCAGCTGTGCGCAAAGCTGCAATGGCAGGGCTTTGCTGCAACTCACGCGCTAAACGTGTGTCACTGGCCACCAACTGTAATTTTTGAGCTGCCGCTGCAATGACTTGGTCACGAACCAATCGCTCTAATGTGGCGTACTTGGCTTCGGGGGTATCAAACAACTTGACATCAATATTGGGCATAGATGCCCGAATGCGATCGACTTCGCGCTTGTGCGCGGCATCCCATTCAGATTGGCTAATTTTTTGACCGTTGACATTGGCAACGACACTGCCCTTGTCGTTGAATCGACTGTAGCCCTCAATGCCAAACATCGCAAACGAGGGAATGATGAGCAGGAACAATAAGCCCATCATGATCTTGGTGTTGTTGCGGACAAAATCAAACATGTGAGAACTCTCTGTGTAGTTACGCTGTAAATGTCTCAAAAAGACAAAAGGCGAACAACCTGTTCGCCTTTGCTTGGGGGTGGTGGGTGCTGACGGGGTCGAACCGCCGACCTACGCCTTGTAAGGGCGCCGCTCTACCGACTGAGCTAAGCACCCCCCTAATCAAAGATTAATTCAAGGCGTCTTTTAAAGCCTTGCCTGGGCGGAACTTAGGTACCTTGGCAGATTTGATCTTGATGGCAGCGCCAGTACGTGGATTGCGGCCAGCGCGAGCAGCACGCTTGGTGACCGCGAAAGTACCAAAACCGACCAAAGCGACAGTGCCGCCCTTTTTCAGAGTGGTGCGAACGGCACCAATGGTGGCTTCCAATGCGCGGCCGGCAGCAGCTTTAGAGATGTCTGCTTGTTTGGCAATGTGCTCGATCAATTCTGTTTTGTTCATACTAAGAACCTTAGAAAAAATAAGAGGACTCAAAATTTGAGTGACTCATGATTGTTAAAAATTTTTGTTTGAAGTTTAAAAAACTTCTGGGACAAAACATTGTCTTCGCAATGAATTTGTTGACTTCAATTTAAACAGACAAAACGCGCCTGTCAAATGGTTTTGTGTCTAGAAACCGTATTGCGACACGAATTCTAGACGCAAACTCAATGCCCGCAAGGGGGCTTCGCGAAAAAAATATTCAAGATCTAACAACTAGATCCCAAAAGTTCTCATAAAGCTGCAGCAATGGCTTTTCCAACGTCTTGCGTATTAGCAGAACCCCCAATATCTCCGGTGCGTGGCGCACCACTATTTGGTGCTAGCACTTTTTCAATGGCAGCCAAAACCGCATCGTGCGCAGGCTTGCAACCCAAAAATTCCAACATCATTGCACCGCACCAAATTTGACCGATAGGGTTTGCAATGTTCTTGCCTGCAATGTCTGGCGCAGAGCCATGAACAGGCTCAAACAAAGAGGGGTATTTGCGATCGGGATTGAGGTTGGCACTGGGGGCAATCCCAATGGTGCCCGTACAAGCTGGGCCCAAGTCACTCAAGATGTCACCAAACAAATTGCTGGCTACAACAACATCAAAGAAGTCGGGACGTTGCACGAAATGTGCAGTCAAAATATCAATGTGAAATTTGTCGACATGGATGCCTGGGTAGTTCTTGGCCATTTCGACAACGCGTTCGTCCCAGTAGGGCATGGTGATGGCTATGCCGTTTGACTTTGTGGCGCTGGTGAGATGCTTTTTAGGGCGTGTCTGCGCCAGCTCAAAGGCAAATTTCAAAACACGATCGACGCCAATGCGAGACATAACAGTCTCTTGCATCACAATTTCACGTTCGGTGCCAGGGTACATGCGCCCCCCAATGCTGGAATATTCACCCTCGGTGTTTTCGCGCACAATGTACATGTCAATTTCACCGGGCTGTCTGGGCGAGCCGTCTTTTCGCACGACGGGGGCAATGATGCCGGGCATGAGCCTGGCAGGACGCAAGTTGATGTACTGATCGAACTCACGGCGGAACAACAGCAAAGAGCCCCACAATGACACATGATCGGCAATTTTGTCGGGCCATCCCACTGCACCAAAGTAGATGGCATCGTGGCCGCCAATTTGGTCTTTCCAATTGTCGGGCAACATTTGGCCATGCTTTTCAAAGTAGTCCCAACTTGAAAAATCGAAATGATCAAATTCCAAATCGAGATTGAATTTTGTAGCCGCTGCCTCCATGACCCTGAGGCCTTCAGGCATAACTTCTTTGCCAATGCCATCGCCGGCAATGACTGCAATGCGTTTTTTAGCCATGTTTTTTCTCCTTAGATTTTATTCACGGGCCGAACGACCCAACTCACACCCCAGGCCGTGAGCGCAATGCCCACCAGTGTGAAAACGGTGATGGGCTCATCAAATAAGAACCAAGCCACCAAAGCAGTACAAGGGGGCACAAGGTACATCAAGCTGGTCACACTGGCAGCCGCGCCCTTTTGAATGAGCATGTACAGCAATGAACTCCCGCCCAAGGTCAATCCTAATACAGACCATGCCATGGCACCCATGAACTCGGCATTGATTTGCACGGATTCAGTTTCTAACAGCGCCAAAGGGCTTGTGACTAGCAATGCCGCAAGTAATTGCACGGTATTGGCCGTTCGAACGTCACAAGGCTTCACAAAGCTTTTTTGGTAAAGCGTTCCCAAGGTAATGGAAAGCAGCGCCATGATGGCAAAACTCAAATTAAGCGCATTGACATGGTCCAACGCACTGCCCTGCTCAAGTTTGTGCCAGACCACCAAAAGCAGCCCACAAAAACCCAACAACAAACCAATCCATTGTCTTTGGCTGACTTTGTTTTCTAAAGTGGTATCCCTAGACGACAGCCAAATGGCGGTTAGCACAGGCTGGAGTCCCACAATGAGTGCCGACAAGCCAGAGCCCATGCCCGCCTTTACAGCCGCCCAGACACCGCCCAAATAGCCCGCATGCATGAGAATGCCGGTGATGGACAAGTGAAACCATTCCGAACGATTTTGCGGCCACCGCACATTTGCCCACCTAATCCAAATCAAAAAGCAGGCAATTGACAAAGCATAACGAAGCCATAAAAACGAAAATGGTGGCGCATGGGGCATACCAAAACGTGCAACGATAAAACCCGTGCTCCAAATAAGCACGAAGATCGCAGGCATGGCCCGAACCCAGCCAACGGAAGACTCTGAGTGATTCATTTCACTCGCGCGCGAATCTCAGGCAAGGCCTTTTGCATGTAGTAAATCATAGACCAAATGGTCAAAATGGAGGCGATCCATATCAGGATGGTGCCCCACAAATGGGTGTCAATCACGCCGAACAGTTGCCCATTGAAAAGTAAAAACGGAATGGCCACCATTTGTACCGTTGTCTTGAGTTTGCCGACAAAATGAACTGCGACACTTTTGCTAGCTCCAATTTGAGCCATCCACTCACGCAAAGCAGAAATGGCAATTTCACGGCCAATGATGATCAAGGCCACAAAAACATGAACGCGGTGCAAGTGGACCAGCACCAGCAAAGAAGCACAGACTAAAAATTTGTCGGCTACTGGGTCTAAAAATGCTCCAAAGGAAGATGCTTGGTTTAATTTTCGGGCCAAAAAACCATCGAGCCAATCGGTGATTGCAAAAATCACAAACATGGTGGTGGCCAAAAAGTTGCGCGATTCAACAGGCAACTCGGTGTAGAACACGCCCACAATGAAGGGAATCGCGACGATGCGCGTCCAAGTCATGATGGTGGGAATGGTGAAAAACATGGGGAGTATTGTGTCACGCCTTGAAGTCAGTTTGCTGACACCAAGACGCCATTTTCAGTGGAGGGCCTGGTAAATGCTCTCTGCCAACTCCCTAGAGATTCCATCTACCGACATTAAGTCTTCAACACTGGCATCCTCGACGCCACGCACACCTCCAAAACGCTGCAACAGTTTGGCGCGTTTTTTGGGGCCAATGCCTGCTATTTCCTCTAAACGCCCGCCACCGACACGCACTTTGGCGCGTTGCGCGCGCATACCCGTGATGGCAAAACGGTGCGCTTCGTCCCTGACTTGTGCGACCAGCATCAAAGCTGCCGAATCTTTGCCCAAATAAACCTTATCTCGGCCATCCGCAAAGACCAACTCTTCAAGACCCACTTTCCGGCCCTCCCCTTTTTCTACGCCCACAATTAAGGCGAGGTCAAGGCCCAGCGCTTCAAAGACTTCCCTGGCCATCGAAACCTGTCCTTTACCGCCATCAATTAGCACCAAATCGGGCATGCGCAATTTGAGGTCAGTCTGGCCGGACTTCATGGCTTCTGCCAACTTGCCATATCGACGCATCAAGACCAGCCGCATGGCTGCGTAATCGTCCCCCGGTGTGATATCTTCACTTTTGTAACGCCGATATTCGCTGTTTTGCATTTTGTGATTTTGAAAAACCACACACGAAGCTTGTGTCGCTTCGCCAGATGTATGAGAAATGTCAAAGCACTCCATCCTCAAGGTATCCATGTCATCAGGCGCCAAGTCAAGAGCTTCAACCAAGGCTCTGGTTCGCGCTTGTTGCGAGCCTTCCTCGGCCAACAAACGCGCCAGTTGAATGGCCGCATTTTTTTCTGCCATTTCCAACCAAGATCTTCTTTGTTCGCGCGGGTTGTGCACCGCGTTCACTTTCATGCCCGACTGCAAAGTGATTGCATCAAGCACTTTGCCATCGATTTTTTCGCTGGTAATTAAAGTCGTTGGCACAGGAATGCTCAAGTAATGCTGCGCAATGAAAGCCTCCAAAACTTTCACCTCTAAAGTTTGCGCCACTGCACTGATATCATCTTCCAATGCCAGGTTCAGCATGGCGTGTCCATCTTCCACATGCGAGGGAAAATAAGGCCGATCACCCAAATGTCGCCCCCCTCGAACCATGGCCAAATTGACACAAGCCCTGCCTCCCTGCACCTTGACAGCCAAAATATCGACATCAGTGTCCGATACGTTGTCAACCGATTGTTGATGCAGGACGCGCGACAAAGCCGTCATCTGATTGCGTACTTCTGCTGCCATCTCAAATTCAAGCTTGTCGGCATGCGCCATCATGCGTTCTTCCATCGCCTTTAAAACGGCCTGCGTCTCGCCCTGCAAGAATGCT
>CAXNGF010000087.1:0-7645 GCA_964201905.1 Limnohabitans sp.
TTCTCAATCAATTGATCCACCTGTTTGCGCTCATCGCCAGGCAAAGCACTGCTTTGAACCGCCGGGAAAAGTTCTAACTCTTCCTCTTGGTGATGCGCCCTCATGCCCAGGTGAAAGTAAGCCAAAGCTTCTTGGGCAATTTTCTTGGCAGCAACAGCATCGCCCATGACGTGCAGCAGATCTGACAAGCGATCTAAATGATTGAGGATGCCAATGTGGCAATGGCTGAAGTTGGAAATAGGCAGATCTGTATCGACATCGTAGTGCTCTGCGGTCATGTTTTCAAATTGAGGCATGGCTTTTCCTAAAATTGCTTAATTCCAACGCATTGAAGTGGCAAACAGCCACGCCACGCACTTGATGAATGGCCTGTGAATTCACTTTAGGCATTAAGGCACCCCGCATCAAGTTGAAAAAGTGCATTTTTTGCGCCACATCAAAGGACTTGCATTTTTGGAAATCAGCTTGTTTTGCAAATGCCGGTGTTACCATGTCAAGCAATGGTTCTCCCAATGATGGGGGGCCCCCAAGAACGCCACGTTCAGTCCTTAAAATGGCGCGAAACCATGTTTGAAAACACAGCTTCTGAATTTGACAACAGGCCACTTTCAAGTGGGCCATTGTTTCAATGGTTAGGCGTGCAATGGCAAGGCACAAACTACGCTGTTTCTCTTAACAGCATTTCGGCTGTATTTAAAACAAGCCCAAGCCCTGTTTCAAATTCTATTGACACACAATTAGATGTGGCTGTGCACGACGGCGCCGTGGTCTTCATGAAGCCTTTTTCTGAATGCTTTGCCACCCCTCCCTCATTTCTTGCATCCAACGAATTGCCCCAATGGGCCATCGTGTTGCATGCCGCATTGCCCGCCGCCATAGGCTGTCGTGTTCAATCGGTGGTGGGTCCGTTTTGGGCCAAGTCTGGTTTAACGTCCTTAGAGCACGACGGCCAAAATTGGACTGTGGTTCACCAATCTGGGGCCTCGCATGCTTGAGGGTAGAAAACTCAGCCTAGAAATGCAGCGCGATGGCAACAGTCGCGTTTGGACCGTTCTTGCCCTGCTCATTTCATCGGGCTGCATTCTTTTATTGGCCAGTTTGTGGATTGGCTTGGCCATTGTCCCGCCACCGCAAGACAAATCGCAAGACAACATGGCGCAAGCACACGCCAAAGTTTTGGAAGGCATTGCGCAATTAAAAAGCAGCTTAGCCACCGATCAGACCATCACACCCGAATTGATAAGCAACATGGTCCAATGGGTTCCTGTGCTTGCCGAATTTTCGCAATCATCTGCCAAAGGCATTAAGGCGCCAGCAGATTCACGCGACCCTCAAATTTGGCCTGGCCGGGCCAACCTTATTTTGGAAGATCTCAACACCATCATCTTGGCCAAAGAGCCCTTGCTTAACTTCCTGCTCACTCGCGACAATTTGATGGCGCTCTACAAACCCAAGGGCCCTGTCTCGCCCCAAGCTTCTGCTCCGCTGACTGCGTTCAGAGAGTTTAGCGCTGGAGTTGCAGAGTGGGTCAAGCTCACGCCCTCTTCACCTCCTGACGCCAAAGCTTCCAAAGTGGCTACCCCACTTACATGGGGTTTGCTGGTTAGTTCACAAAGCCCTTGGCAAAAAATCAATGCCCAAATGGACGCCTTAGAGGGCGAGGCCAAACTGACCGACAACGCCGCTCAAGTTAAAGCGGCTCAAGCCTTGCTTGGCGCCTTAAACCAAAACAATTTAATTCAAAGCATGCGCGCCACCGATGCGCAATTGGCCAAGGTGTGGGTGGCTCACGAGCGTTTGCTGGCCTCGCTTGATCAGTTGCCGCCTGCGCCCAAAGTGGTTCTAGCGCCAACGCCTTTTTCTTGGTCGCAATTGGCTTTTCCAGGCAACCCTGCAGAGGGCTTGATGGGCGCCATGGCCCTTTTAGTCATTGGTCTTTCAGTACACTTGGCAGCGCACATTTCTCGTCAGCAGCATCTGAAAGTCATGTCACAAAAATGGCTTGGTCTTGCCCTCAAACTAGAAAATTCTTTGCGCGATGTCACCCAACCTCTGACGGCATCTATCAATCAGCAAGAAGAACTGGTGGCCGAATTCAACCGCCTGCTTGAGCAGTCTCGATTGCTTCAACTGGCCCTGAACACACCTTTAGAAACGCCTCAAAAATCACTTGAAGACCAAGCCTGGAGTGCGGCAGCGCGCATTCAAGCCGATCTAGAAAGTGAACTCATGATCTTGCGAGAAAAGCTGCTGAACATCCACCTGCAATTTTGCTCAGGAGCCACCCACGAAAACTTGGTTTACGACCTGGCCTTCACCGCAGAAGGCATACAAACTGTATTAACCACAGCTTCCGATTTGGGCCGTTCATTTGCCATTCTCAAAGAGCACATGCATCAAACAGATGCCACGGGCAATGACCAAGAATTGGTGGCCATGATGTCGCAAATTTCCAATCTGAAGAATTCTGTCAAACGCATGACCCAACAACTGCGTGAGCTCTCTCACAAATTGCAAGTGGCCGTAGATGACGTGCCAGACGGCAAACGCTTTGACTTGGTCAACCCTCAATTGACAAATGGGAGGCCCCATGGCAACCCATCAGTTTGACCATCTGTCTTTGGTTGTGTCCGATGCCGAGTTGAGCTTGGAGGGTTTAACCCGAAGTATTCAGGTGGGCTCGGTAGACATGCAACAAGGTGCTTTGTATGCCCGTGATTTGTCGGGCGCCTTGTCGGTCTTGGGCCTTGACACAGCAGCCAGCCTAATTGAAGACATCGCAAGACAGCTTACCCTTGGGCAGCCCAGCGTTTTGGATGTGGCGCAAGGTTTGCTGCCGCATGTGGCCAGCGCGCTTAAAGACATTCAGCTTGGTCATGTGCCCGAGCCCGATGCCCAATTAACCGTGTTTGGCCCTTGGTCTTCAAGGCTTCAAGTATTGGTATCGCGCGACTCGGCATCGCTTAGCAGCTTTGAAGCTGTGGCCCCCAAGACCGGACAAGCTCAAATACTAGGCCCATCCGACCCTGGCTTTAAGGCCTTGCGCATGAAAGGCCTGAACCTGATTCAAAACGCGCGCATTGTGAACCAGCGCGACGACGAACGCACTGTGGTTCAAATGGATGCCCTGCTTAGTGAACTGCAAGACTGGGCCTTGCGTGTGGGCCAAGTGCCTTTGTCGCAACTCTTTCCATTGTCTGCACAAGCCATGCAAGACGTTTGGCTCGACAGCAGCGTGTTGGATTTGCTAGACCCTCTTCGCGATTTAGGTGTTCAAGCTGGCAGCATTCAGGCGCAATCTAGAAGTCTCACCATTTACATGGAATGGCTGGGTGTGAATTTAAGCAGCGACGAGTTTCAGCAACTGGGCCAGTGCCTGTCGACTGCGTCTGGCCACGTCAAACGTTTGGCCGATGGCTACCGCTTGGTGTTTCCCTGCAGCCTTTCGCGCATGCGCATGACGCCTTACCTGCAAAATGGTCAGCGGTTTGCGGTGGGTGCGAGTCAATTCATTCAGTTTGACCCCCATGCCGAAGGATCTGGCTTTGCAGGCACCCTCACTGTTTGCTCGGGTCTAAGCACACGTACCCTGCAAGTCGAGCGTGTGCTTCCCGCACAAAACATGAATCTTTTTGCAGTGCCACACGATATCCCAACGCCCGAGGGTGTGTCTGGGGTGGCCTTGGATGCCATGGGCGAAATTTACTTTTGCTTGAACATGGCTTGAACGCTTAACTTATGCGTACTTTGTTATCTATTTTGTGTTTAGTTTTTTGCTTGGCAGGCCCAGCCCAAGCAGCATTAAGCGTTCAGGCCGAAGATGCCGTAAAACAGTTTCTAGCCAATCACTCTTCTTTGGAGGGGCGCGATTACAGCATTCAATGGGAACCCGTCAAACTTGAGTTTCCCACCTGTGCCAAAGCACCGTCGGTTGAACTCTTAAGAAAAGACAAAGCTTGGGGCAAGCTTCTTTTGAACTTAAGGTGCGATTCTGGCCGAGTTTGGGCCAGGCCTGTTGGGCTGTATGTCACTGTCAAAGGGCAGTATTTGGCAGCTGCCAGGCCCTTAAAGCCGGGACAAGTCTTGTCTTCTAGCGACTGGAAGTTGGTCGATGGCGACCTGGCCAAGATGGGCGACAGCCTGGTGGACAGTCCAGATTTGCTCAAAAACATGGAGCTCAGCCGGGCTCAACAGCCCGGAAACCCCCTTCGACTAAACGATTTTAGGCAAATGTCCGTAATCAAATCGGGAGACCAAGTTCGTGTGGCTATTTTGGGCCGCGGATTTGCAATCGATGCGTCTGGTCAAGCTCTGGCTGACGCGGCCTTGGGGGCATCAGTTAAAGTACGCATATCTGATGGCAAAATTATCCAAGGCACCGCTGTCAAGCAGGGCTTGGTTGAAGTTGTGATGGAATGAGGTAAATCATGGTGATTAAAAACGACATTCGTGGATTGGGACAACCCAAGGCGCCTAGCCTTCAGGGTGGGCCCACTGCTGCGACTTTGCAACAACCTACCCCTAACAAATCTGAGCCGGCCGTGCGCATTGGCATTAGCGATGCAGCTGTGGCTGCTCAAGCCAACGCCAGCACCAGCGCTGCAGTTCAAGCCCATGCGGGTGACAAGCTTGACATTGAACTGGTCAAAGAAATTCGCCAACGCCTGGCCGATGGCACTTTTGAAATTGACTACAACAAAGTAGCTGGCAACTTGCTGGGAGATGCAGTGGCTGCGGTTCGCGCAGGACGCCGTTAATTTCAATGACATTTGAAAGCACGCATGCTCTGGTTGAGGAAGTTGCTCAAGCTGTGCATGCGCTGCGCATAACCTTAGAAAATCACGAACTGCCCGGCCTTGAAACGGCTATTTTGAACAGCCAAATGGCCCTTAAAGGCCTAGAAAATCACCCTGGTGGCGTAGACGGTTTAAAACAACTGATTGCCACCTACTCTGAAGAGCAACAAAAACAACTGAACGATCGTCTAGCGCAGGCCCGCGCTGACCACCAACTCAATACCGAACTTATTCGCTTGGCCATGCAGCGCAATGCAGCGCTTCAGGCTTATGCAGCGCAGTCTTCAGCCAGCGCTACTTACTCTAGTGAAGGTGGGGTCTCGTTTTTTGGCGGCGGCCAGTTGCTTGGCAAATTCTGAAGTAAGCACTTCAACCCAAGCTTCATTCAATGGTTCAACTAAGCCTTCAACTCAACATTGAGCATGGCCCGAATGGCAATCATGGCCTGGGTGTGAAGTTGGCTAATGCGGCCCGGCGTGAGGTCTAACACCGCCGCAATTTCTCGGTACGACAAATCTTCTTGGTAATGCAAAGCCATGACCAAGCGCTGTTTTTCTGGCAGCGTTTTTAAAATGCCAACCACTTGTCCTAAAAACTGCTGGCCCGACACCTTCTCTAAAGGGTCTGCAGAAAAATCGGTGGGCAACAAATTTTCGGGCACATCGTCAATGGGCATCACATTGACGAAGGTGTCAATGACAGCAAAATAATCTTCAATTGAAACGCCAGCTTCTTTGGCAACTTCTTGCTCGGTGGGCAGTCGGCCCAATACGTGCTCCAAGCGGTGCGTTACTTTTTCAAGCAAATCAAGTTGATCGCGCTGATTGCGCGGCAAGATGTCTTCTTTGCGGCAGGCATCGTAAATAGCGCCTCTGATGCGCATGCTGGCATAAGCCTCAAAGCTTTGATTGGGCTGCGGCACATAGCGTTGCAATGCATCTAGCAAGCCCGTCATGCCCTCTTGAATCAAATCGTCCAACATCACATTGGCTGGCAATTTAGAACCAATGCGCGACGCTATGCGCCTCACAAGCGGTTGGTATTGTTTGAGCTGCTCGCCCAGATCTTGTTGGTACTTAGGCGGCATGCTAGTGCATCAAAAGATGGTTGGTGAGCTTGGCTGTCAGCTCGGGCCGCTGGCTCCAAGCACCCTTCAAGGGCAGCTGAGAAGCAGGTGTTTCAAGGTGTCCCAGTACTTTGACTTCAGGCCCCAAACTTGATTTCACTTTTTCTTCTGCCCAAGCCACGCTGTTTTCCAAGGTACCTGCTTGGCCTGCCAGCACCAAACTCCAAGAGGCCACTGGCGTTTGTTCTTGGGTGTGTGCAAGCCATTCAAAGGTTTGATTCATTTCTTGCGTCTCACATCCCGTAATGGCTGTGCAATGAATGCGGGCACCATAGTGTTTGAAACTTTGTGCTTTCAGCGCCGAACTAGAAACCACCACGCTGTCAAACTCCACACCACTTCGCATTAAACGATCGGACAAGGTTTGCACGCTTTGACTAATGCGGGCTGTGTGCAAAGACAAGCCATACCAAAGCGCGGGTTGCAAGGGCGATACACTCTGCTCAAGGTCAACGAAGCCTTGCAATGTTTTGGACAAATCAAACTTTACTTTGCAGGGCAAGGGCCATTGTTCGCGGAGCGCAAAATCAATTTCATCCACCCACATGATGGTGCGTTCAAGGTCAATCAAAGCTTGAGTAAGCTCACTGACCAAAGACAATGCCAACGCAGGCCGACTGGGGCAGCACACCACATGCACGGGTGGTGGCGATTGTCCAAACAACTCTCGAAGACCATCGGCTTGGTCTTTGAGGCCGTTCAAGGTGGCTGGCTCACTCATGAAGCCTTAACCCAATCGTTCATTTGATCGGCCATGTGCACAGGAATTTGATCGTCTGGAATTTGCAAGCGGCTAGACAGCATGCGCGGGCGCAAAGCTCGGTGGCTAAGGTAAGCTGTGTTGGCTTGGCTTAAGTCTTCGGGCACGCGTTGGCCGTTGGCCAAAAACATGAGCGGCAACTGATGGCGAATGAGGCAATCGAGCACGGGGCCAATTTGCGCGGCCTCATCTGTTTTGGTAATGATGGCCGCAGTCACAGCGCGAGACTTTTCATTCTTCTCGGCCATTTGGTACATCAAGATCACATCTTCTTGTGTGCGCAAATCGGTGGTGCTACTCATGACCAAAATGCGCTTGAGTGCCGGCGCGCCTTCTAACAACAATTGAGACTGCTCCAACATCTGAGTGTCGCGCTGGCTTACGCCTGCTGTGTCTAGCAAAAAAACGCGGCGGTATTTCATGCTGCTGAGATTGTAGGCCAAGTCTTCGCTGTCGCGCAACGACACCACAGGCACACCAATAATTTTGGCATACACCTTGAGTTGCTCTTGCGCGCCAATTCTAAAAGTGTCGGTAGTCAGCAAGGCCAACTGGTCGCGGCCATAACGCAGCACACAGCGTGCCGCAATTTTGGCAATGGCGGTGGTTTTGCCCACTCCCGTAGGACCTATAAAAGCAAACACACCACCAGGGTCAAACACAGAGAGTGGATCGAGGGTTTGAATTTTGGATTCGAGCAAGGCTTGTAAACGGTCCATCAAAGGCAGGTCTGATGGGCCTTGCGCCATCAGCTGATCGGCCGTTTCACCACACAACTGTGGAGAAAACCCGGCGTTAAGCAAGATGCGCAGCGCTTCTGCTTTTTCTGTGGACTGTGCTTGCATGTCGTCCCAAGCGCGGGCAGACAAATGGGTTTGCAGCAACTGCTTGACTTCAGAAAACTCTGCCAACAGTTTGTCTACGCGCTTGTCTTCAGGAGGCGGTGCACTGACTGAAGGCGAA